>NZ_CATKQM010000021.1:0-89237 GCF_949768225.1 Pseudomonas sp. IT-P44
TAGGCGAGGCACCGAACGAAAGGGGCAAGAGCCTTTTGGTTACTTTGGGGCTTTTCCAAAGTGACTCGCCGTAAGGGCGAAACCACCAGCCGCCATAACAAAACTAACGGATATCCCCCCAATCGCCGGCCAGCTTTAAAAGATCGCCAACGCCCGCAACCGCTCAGCATCCAGAATCTCAATCTCACCGTACTTCAAATTCAAAATCCCCTGCCCCTGCAATTCCTTGAGCAGCTGATTGGTGGTCTGGCGTGACAGCGACAGCATTGAGGCCAGCTGTTCCTGCGGCAGTTGCAGCACACGCCGCGGCGGGGCGATTTCGCCGTAACCGTCAGCGATCATCAGCAAGCGATGCGCCAACCGTGCAGGCGCCGGCATCAGGCTCAGCTGTTCGAGGTTGATGAAAGTCAGGCGCAGTTTCTGGCTCATCAGCAACGCCAGTTGCCGCCAGTACACCGGCTGCTCATCAAGCAAGGCCAGCAGCGCGGCTTGCGGGATGTGCAACAGGATGCACTGACCGACGCCGAACGCATCGTGGGTACGCGGCTGGCCGTCGAACAGGCAGATTTCGCCAAACCAGTGCGGTGACTCCACGAGGCTCAACAACGCTTCCTTGCCCTGCTCGCTGACAGCGCCGATTCGAACGGAACCTTCGAGCACCGCGTACAAGCCGCACGGCGGATCGCCGCGTTTGAACAGCCGCTGCCCCGACGCCAGGCGCCGCACCTTGGCGCTGGCCAACAGACTATTCTGTAAAGGAACAGGTAGATGACTGAACCACTGCCCCGTTTCCAGGCGCGAACGCCAAACCTGCATGCCCATGAAAACTCCTGGAGATTGTCGCCTGGCTGACAGAGCGAGCGGTGAACCCGGGGCATGATCAATCACCCTACAGGAGGAATAACAATGAAAAGCCTCGTTGACCATCTCAGTCAATACGCCGCCTACCACCGTGATCCGCGCAATATTGCCAGCCACTTTATCGGTATTCCGCTGATTGTGGTTGCTGTCGCGGTGTTGCTGTCGCGGCCGCAATGGGCCGGGGGCTGGCTTTCACCGGCGGTGCTGGTCTCGCTGGCATCGGCGTGGTTCTACCTGCGCCTGGAACTGCGTTTAGGCGTGCTGATGACGGTGCTGCTCGGTCTGTGCGTTTGGGCGGGTCATGTGCTGGCACAGCAAAGCACGCTAGTGTGGCTGGCGAGCGGCGTCGGGATGTTTGTGATCGGCTGGGCGATTCAGTTTGTCGGGCATCATTACGAAGGACGCAAACCGGCGTTTGTCGATGATGTGACGGGGTTGATTGTCGGGCCGTTGTTTGTGGTGGTTGAGTTGGCGTTTTTGCTGGGGATGCGACGGGATTTGAAAGAGCAGATCGAGGCGCGGGTTGGGGGTGTTCGGGTCAATCCGAAGCGCGCTGCTGCGTAAGACGCCTTCGCGGGCAAGCCTCGCTCCTACAGGGTTCTGGGTCGATCACATAATTTGTGTACAACCCCAACCACTGTAGGAGCGAGGCTTGCCCGCGAAGTTTTTGCTTTAGATGTTGGCGACTTTCTGCCAGACCTTTGGCTTGAAGAACAAGGTTTCGCCCTTCGCCAGACCGATCAGGCTGTCGTGATCCTTCACCACTTCCGCTTCGATCAAATCACTCTGCCCTTCGACCTTCAACGTCACCCGGGTTGTCGCGCCCAATGGACGGATATCGCGCACTTCGGCCGCGTGGTGATCCTCCAGTTCATGCCGCGACAGCGACACTTCATGCGGACGGAACAGCACGTGTTTGTCTTCGCCCAGATGCAGACGGTTGGAATCGCCGAGGAAGTGATAAACGAAATCGCTGGCCGGGTTTTCGTAGACGTCGCCCGGTGAGCCGATCTGCTCGATCACCCCTTTGTTCATCACCACGATACGGTCGGCCACTTCCATCGCCTCTTCCTGGTCGTGGGTCACGAACACGGAAGTCAGGTTGATGTCTTCGTGCAGCCGCGCCAGCCAGCGACGCAGCTCCTTGCGGACCTTGGCGTCGAGGGCGCCGAACGGCTCGTCGAGCAGCAGCACTTTCGGCTCCACCGCCAAGGCACGAGCCAGCGCGATACGTTGACGCTGGCCGCCGGAGAGTTGTTCCGGGTAGCGATCCGACAACCAGTCCAGTTGCACCATGTTCAGCAATTCGTGGACCTTCGCCGCGATCTGGCTTTCAGTCGGGCGCTGGTTTTTCGGTTTCATGCGCAAGCCGAACGCGACGTTGTCGAACACCGTCATGTGGCGGAACAACGCGTAATGCTGGAACACGAAGCCGACGTTGCGATCACGCACGTCGTGGCCGGAAACGTCTTCACCGTGGAACACGATGTTGCCCTGATCCGGGGTTTCCAGACCGGCGATGATCCGCAGCAGCGTGGTCTTGCCGCAACCCGACGGGCCAAGCAGCGCCACGAGTTCGCCGCTTTGAATGTCCAGGCTGATGTCATTGAGGGCCTTGAACGCATTGAAATTCTTGCTGACGTTACGCACTTCGATCGACATGAATTATTCCTCCGCGGCGCTGGCGCGCAGGCGGTTAATACGGTTTTCGCTCCACTGCTTGAGCAGCAGGATGAAGAGCGCCAGGATCAGCAACAGGCTCGCCACAGCGAACGCGGCCACGTGGTTGTATTCGTTGTAGAGGATCTCGACGTGCAGCGGCAAGGTGTTGGTCACCCCGCGAATGTGCCCGGAAACCACCGACACCGCCCCGAATTCACCCATCGCCCGCGCCGTGCACAGCACCACGCCGTAGATCAGGCCCCATTTGATATTGGGCACGGTGACGTGCCAGAACATCTGCCAGCCATTGGCGCCCAGCAGGCGCGCGGCTTCTTCTTCCTGCGTGCCTTGTTCCTGCATCAGCGGGATCAGTTCACGCGCCACGAACGGCACGGTGACGAAAATCGTCGCCAGCACGATGCCCGGCAAGGCGAAGACGATCTGGATATCGTGATCCTGCAACCACGGGCCGAACAGCCCCTGCGCGCCGAACATCAGCACGTAGACCAGACCGGCGATCACCGGCGATACCGAGAACGGCAGGTCGATCAGGGTCACCAGAATGCTTTTACCGCGGAACGAGTATTTGCTCACGCACCACGCGGCGCTGACGCCGAACACGAGGTTCAGCGGGACCGAAATCAACACGGCGATGACCGTGAGTTTCAGCGCCGACAGCGCATCGGGTTCAAGGATCGCGGTGAAGAACGAACCCAGACCATTCTTCAAACCCTGGGACACCACGATCACGAGCGGCAGCAACAGGAAAAGGGCAAACACCAGCCAGCCGAGGCCGATCAGGATTCGCCGTGACGTGGCACTGCCACGGCGGGCAGCGTTCGAGGAAGCAGCAGCAATAGATGATTGGGACATTTCTGCGCCTCCTTATGGGGTTTCAATACGGCGTTGCAGCAAGTTGATCAGCAGCAACAGGACGAAGGAAACCACCAGCATCAGTACACCAATGGAGGTGGCGCCGGTGTAATCGTACTGGTCGAGTTTGACCATGATCAGCAGCGGCAGGATCTCGGTTTTCATCGGCATGTTGCCGGCGATGAAAATCACCGAACCGTACTCGCCGACCCCGCGGGCAAAGGCCAACGCGAAACCGGTCAACCAGGCAGGCAGCAGCGCGGGCACCAGGATATGGCGGAAAACCTGCAAGGGTTTGGCACCCAGGCACGCCGCCGCTTCTTCCACTTCACGCGGGATATCGGCCAATACTGGCTGTACCGTACGTACTACGAATGGAAGCGTTACAAAAGTCAGCGCCAGCGTGATGCCGAGGGGGGTATACGCGATCTTGAAACCCAGGTCCGCAGCAAACTGACCCACCCAACCATTCGGCGCGTACAGCGCAGTCAGCGCGATACCGGCCACGGCCGTGGGCAATGCGAAGGGCAAATCGATCATCGCATCGATGACCTTGCGACCCGGGAAGGTATAGCGCACCAACACCCAGGCCAGCAGCGTGCCGATGATGCCGTTGATGATCGCGGCGTACAGCGCGGTGCCGAAACTCAGCTTCAACGCCGCCAGCACGCGGGGCGCCGAGATGATCGCCCAGAACTGATCCCAGGTGAGTTGAGCGGCATGCACGAACATCGCCGCCAGTGGTATGAGCACAATCAGGCTGAGGTACACCAAGGTGTAACCCAGCGTCAGCCCGAAGCCGGGTATGACGGGGGAGATACGACGCGACATAAAAGTCCTTGGTTGAAAGCAATCTGCTAAACGCACCTGTGGGAGCGGGCTTGCTCGCGAAGAGGGCATATCCGTCAACAGTTACGTCGCCTGACACACCGCCTTCGCGAGCAAGCCCGCTCCCACTTGGTACGCGCCTAAGCATCAGGCTCGTTGTGTGGCTTGAGTCAGGTTACTGCGCCGAGTAAATCTGGTCGAACACGCCACCGTCATTAAAGAATTTCGGTTGCGCGGTTTTCCAGCCGCCGAAGTCTTTGTCGATGGTCACCAGTTCCAGTTTCGGGAACTGCTGGGCGTATTTGGCGGAGACGTCCTTGTCACGTGGACGATAGAAGTTTTTCGCGGCAATTTCCTGACCGGCCGGGCTGTACAGGTGCTTGAGGTACGCTTCGGCGATCTGCTCGTTGCCTTTTTTCTCGGCGTTTTTGTCGACGACCGCCACTGGAGGCTCGGCCAGGATCGACAGCGAAGGCACGACGATCTCGAACTTGTCGGCGCCGCCGTCTTCTTTCAGCGCCAGGAAGGCTTCGTTTTCCCAGGCCAGCAACACGTCGCCCTGACCGTTGTTGACGAAAGTGATGGTCGAACCGCGCGCACCGGTGTCCAGCACAGGTACGTGCTTGAACAGGGTTTGTACGTATTCCTTGGCCTTGGCTTCGTTGCCACCGTTGGCTTTCAGGCCATAGGCCCAGGCCGCGAGGAAATTCCAGCGTGCGCCGCCGGAGGTTTTCGGGTTTGGAGTGATGACCGACACGTCGTTCTTGATCAGGTCGCCCCAGTCCTTGATGCCTTTAGGGTTGCCTTTACGCACCAGGAACACGATGGTCGAAGTGTACGGCGTGCTCGCTTCCGGCAGACGCTTCTGCCAGTCCGCCGGCAGGGTCTTGCCGAGTTTGGCGATTTCGTCGATGTCACCGGCCAGGGCCAGGGTCACTACGTCGGCACGCAGACCGTCGATCACCGCACGACCCTGCTTGCCCGAGCCACCGTGGGACTGCTGGATTTTCACGGTGTCGCCAGCATGGTCTTTCTGCCAGTACTTGACGAACTCGGCGTTGTAATCCTGATACAGCTCACGAGTCGGGTCGTACGACACGTTGAGCAGCTCATAATCCTTGGCAACCGCAGAACCAGCAAAAAGGGCACTGGCCAGTGCGGCCAAAGCGAAATGACGAATCGACGACATGGTGAAAGCTCCTGGAATTCTTGGTGTGTTGGCTTTTTTTATGAAGTGCTGGAATCGGTTGCCGGTTGCTTAGCTCGACTTGGTGCTCGGGTTCTGCAAACGGAATTTCTCTTTACGCTCGATCTGGACCACTTGAGCGTTGTGTACGGTGATTTCCACGGCGCCAAATCGCAGATCGCGCAGGGCGCTCTGGATCTCACGCAAGATGGTGGCTTCGTCTTGACCGTCAACGCTACGTAGGGATGCGCTCATGGTGCTGCTCCTTCAACTGAGAGGTTGCCTGGCAGTGGGCGGCACTGCTTGCGGCGTGAGGCCAATAGTAGATAGGTGCGGATATTCTTAAAAAGACTATTTAAGAATGTTTATATAACCAAAAGAAATTATTTGCCGGGACGAGGGTTTACGTCTGCGCGACGGATCAAGGATCCAAAAATCAGCACCACGCGATCTTTGTAGGAGCATGGCTTGCCAGCGAAGAGGCCCTTGAAACTCACTTAAATATCGAGACCGCCTTCGCTGGCAAGCCATGCTCCTACAGAGGTCTGCGTGTGGCGGAAATTTTGTGTGGTCAGTGGATCTCGGGGGCGTGCATCCAGTCCAGTTGCCCGGCAGGCACCGGTCGGCCGAACCAGTAGCCCTGGCCAAGATCGCAACCTTGCTCCAGCAGGAAACCCGCCTGCTCGACCTGCTCGATCCCTTCGGCATGCACCTGCATGCCCATGCTTTGCGCCAAAGCGATGATCACGCGCACGATGGCCGCGTCGTCGTCATCCCAAGGCAATCCGGCGACGAAGCCCTGATCGATCTTGAGTTTCTGCACCGGCAAACGCTTGAGTCGCAACAGTGACGAATACCCCGTGCCGAAATCATCGATGGCCAGCCGTACGCCGAGCTCGCGCAAACGATGCATCTGCTCCAGAGCCACTTCCGGGTCATCCATCACCGCACTCTCGGTGACTTCCAGCTCCAGATACGCGGGGTCCAGCCCGGTGTCGCGCAGCACCTGCGCCACCTGCTGATACAGCTCACGACGCGCGAACAAGCGCGATGAAACATTCACCGCGACAAACGACAACGCCACCCCGGCCTGCTGCCAGTGGCACATCTGCCGGCAAGCCTGCTGCATGACCCAGGCATCGATCTCGGCGATCAATCCGGTGCGCTCGGCGATGGGGATGAACTCCGCTGGCGACACCAACCCCCGCTGCGGGTGCTCCCAGCGCACCAGCGCCTCGACACCGACCAGACGACGGGTCTTGAGGTCGTGAACCGGCTGGTAATACACGCGCAATTCCTGCTGTTCCAGCGCACGGCGCAATTCGGATGCCGTCTCAACCCGCTGTTGCGCATGGGCGGTCAATTCTTCGGTGTAGAGCGCGTAACCATCGCGACCAGCGCTTTTGGCCTTGAACAAGGCCGAGTCGGCGTTGCGCAGCAGCTGTTCAGCGCTCAAAGCATCGCCGGGGAACAGGCTGATGCCGATGCTGGCGTTGATAAACAGCCGATGACCGTCAATGTGAAACGGCTCCTTGAGACCGTCGACGATCCGCTGGGCCAGTGCTGCGGCATGCACCAGCTGTGGACAACTTTCAGCCAATACGGCGAACTCATCGCCGCCCAGCCGCGCCAGCGTGATGCCCGGGCCGAACATGGCCTTCAAGCGTTCGGCCACGGCCTTGAGCAATTGGTCACCGACCGTGTGCCCGAGGCTGTCGTTGATCATCTTGAAATGATCCAGATCGATCATCAGCAACGCACAGCCGCGCTTTTGGATTTGCGCCGACGCCAATGCCTGCTCGGCACGGTCGGTGAACAGCAGGCGGTTGGGCAGATCGGTCAGTGGATCGTGATGCGCCAGGTACTTGAGTTCGTGCTCGGAATCCTTGATCGCGCTGATGTCGGAAAACACCGCGACGTAGTGGCTGAGCTTGCCGTGGTCGTCATGAATCAGGCGGATCGTCTGCCATTGCGGGTAGATCCCGCCGTTTTTGCGACGGTTCCAGATCTCGCCGCTCCACTCGCCGCAACGGTTGAGCGTGGCGAACATCGTCTGATAGAAACTCGCCGGGTGGTGGCCGGACTTGAACAGGCTGGGTTGCTGGCCCAACACTTCTTCGCACTGGTAGCCGGTAATCTCCATGAAGGCGCGGTTCACATGGACGATGACCCCATTACGGTCGGTGACCAGCACGCCTTCGCGGGTGCAATCGAACACGGCGGCGGCCTGACGCAAACGCTCCCGGTCTTCATTGCGCTCACGCAATTTGGCGCCGATCCCCAGGCAACGGAACAATCGCGCCCGGGCGAGGAAGATCAGCCCGGCGCTGAGCACCACCCAAACGTAACCGTTGATCAGTTGCCATCGCAGTAACTCATCGGAGCTATCGAAGAAACTGTTCAATAAATAACCACTGAGCTCCAGCCAGACGACGGAAAGCAGCAGGTAAAGCAGCGATGCACGCATGGCATCGCGATAGGTGGCAGACATTCGGCCGTCCATGTCCCTACAAAAGGGTTGGAATTATAGGTTAATGAAACATCAAGCCACTCTTATCTGAAAGGGCGACTGGTTTTATCTGTGGGCTTAGTGATAATGCAACGGCTGTTTTTTTCTTTATCGAGGGCGCTATAGCCTATGTGGTACGAAGGTTTTCTCGGCTTGTCGCCCGGGTCACTGGTGGCAGTCACCCTGCTGATGACCCACGTCACGATTATCGGCGTGACGGTCTATCTGCATCGTTATTCAGCCCATCGCTCGCTTGAGCTCAATGCCGGCCTGAAACATTTCTTCCGCTTCTGGCTGTGGCTGACCACGGCGCAGAACACCCGCGAGTGGACCGCCATCCACCGCAAGCATCACGCCAAATGCGAAACCGTCGATGACCCGCACAGCCCGGTCATCAAGGGCTTGTCCACCGTTCTGCGCAAAGGTGCCGAGCTGTACCGAGCCGAAGCGGAAAACCCCGAGACCCTGCGCATCTACGGCAAGAATTGCCCCGAAGACTGGATCGAACGCAACCTCTACAGCCGTTACCCGCTGTTGGGCGTGGCGATCATGGCCGTCATCGACCTGCTGCTGTTCGGCACCATCGGCATCACCATCTGGGCTATCCAGATGATGTGGATCCCGGTCTGGGCCGCCGGTGTGGTCAATGGCCTGGGCCACGCCGTCGGCTACCGCAACTTCGAATGCCGCGATGCGGCGACCAATCTGGTGCCCTGGGGCATCCTGATCGGCGGTGAAGAACTGCATAACAACCATCACACCTATCCTAATTCGGCAAAACTGTCGGTGAAGAAGTGGGAATTCGACCTCGGCTGGGCCTGGATCCAGGTCTTCAGTTTCCTGCGCCTGGCCAAGGTTCAACGAGTTGCGCCGATTGCCCACCGGGTCGAAGGCAAAGGCAACCTGGACATGGACACCGCCATGGCCATCCTCAACAACCGCTTCCAGATCATGGCCCAGTACCGCAAATTGGTGATCGCGCCGCTGGTCAAACAAGAGCTGGAAAAGGTCGATCACTCGGTCCGTCACCAATTCCACAGGGCCAAACGCCTGCTCTCGCGGGAAACCAGCCTGCTCGATGACAAACACCACCTGCGCATCCAGACCATGCTCGAGCACAGTCAGGCGCTGAAGGTAATTTACGAGAAACGACTGGCCTTGCAGCAGATCTGGGTCAAGACCAGCTCAAATGGTCACGACATGCTGGCGGCCATCAAGGATTGGGTACACGAAGCCGAAGCCAGCGGAATTCAGTCCCTGCGCGACTTCGCCGACCAATTGAAGACCTATTCCCTGCGCCCTGCCGCTACCGCCTGACACCGTTGATCGGTGCGCCCCGTTCGAGGGCGCACCCTTCGGAACTTAGCTCCAAATCCCCTATCTCAAAGACACTTCGCCACTACGGCGGGCTTTGTTGTGGCCGCTGTCGAACACGCGGCACGTCCTTGAGATTTGTGTCGATGGTCAATAAGAACCTGCAAGACTCATCCCTACCCCAGTGGCCGGAAGCCGCGCAAACCCTGATGGCGCTGATGCATGCCCAAGGCGAAGTCGCGCGCCTGAGCGAACGCGAACAGCTGTTCAGCTCGCTGCTGGTGAGCGTTAACGCGGTGCTTTGGGCGTTCAATTGGGAAACCCGCCAGGTGCTCTACGTGAGCCCCGCCTACGAACGGATTTTCGGTCGCCCCGCCGGCCTGTTGCTGGCCGACGCCAACCAGTGGCGCGACAGCATCTACCCCGACGATCTGGAGTACGCCGAGCGCAGCCTCGCCGAAGTGCTGGTCAAAGGCGCCGTTGAAGACCGTGAGTACCGCATCATTACCGCCGACGGCCAGGTGCGCTGGCTCAGCGACAAGTGCTTCATCAACCGGCAAGCCGAACCGGGTCAACCGCTGATCATCGTCGGCATTGCCGAAGACATCACCGACAAGAAGCAGATGGAAAGCGAGTTGCATCGCTTGGCTACCACCGATGTCCTGACCCAGAGCAGCAACCGCCGACACTTCTTCGACTGCGCCCACCTTGAATTCGAACAGGCAAGAAAAAAAGGCACGCCGTTGGCGTTTCTGTTGCTGGACATCGATGACTTCAAATTGATCAACGACACCTACGGCCATCCGGAAGGCGACAACGTGCTGCAACGGATCGCCGAGTGCGGGCAAGCGGCTTTACGGCGCGGTGACGTGTTCGGACGCATTGGTGGTGAGGAGTTTGCGGCGGTGTTCCCCGGTTGCGCACCGGACAT
Source organism: Pseudomonas sp. IT-P44 (assembly GCF_949768225.1). NCBI lineage: Bacteria > Pseudomonadati > Pseudomonadota > Gammaproteobacteria > Pseudomonadales > Pseudomonadaceae > Pseudomonas > Pseudomonas sp. IT-P44. The sequence continues at coordinate 10,165 of NZ_CATKQM010000021.1, forward strand.
GGCCATGCAAGTGGCCGAGCGCCTGCAACGGGAGATTCAGCGGCTGAGCTTCAGCCATGACGACCAGACGTTCGGCATCACCGTCAGCCAGGGATTGACCAGCCTGACGGCCGAAGATCAAAACCTGGATAGCCTGTTCGCCCGCGCGGACGCGGCGATGTACGAAGCGAAGCGCCAAGGCAAGAACCGGATCATCTCCGGCTGAAACCCCAACACAGATCCCTGTAGGAGCCGGCTTGCTGGCGATGGCATCACCGCGGTTAATCAGCCACACCGCGTTGTCCGGATCGCCAGCAAGCCGGCTCCTACAGGGTTTGGAGACAGGTTTATTTTTTGCGCAAACGCATCAATTCCGGCAAGCCAATCTTGAGCAACCGCGCCGTCCGGCTCTTGGCCAGTTCCTCGATGCCTTCATGCTCATTCAATCGCGCCAACTGCGCCGCCATGTTCATCACCAGCGCTTCGCGCGAGTAAACCCCGCCACCGAGCTGGTAGACCGCCGCAATCAGCTCTCGCAGCTCCAGAGGCAGGCGCCAGCGGGTTCGCAACGCCGAACCATAGGCTGCACCGAACTCGGCCAGTGCATCACCGACTTCCTCCCATTCATCCAGCTCTCCACCGGACTGCTTCCATTCCTGCAAACACCGCAGCAACGCAAGGTCACCCAAGCGATGCAGCATGCCTGCGCAGTAACAGCGCTCCTGGTCCAGATCCAGCAAGCGTGCCAATGTCCGGGCGTATTCAGCGGTGTGCAGCGAGAGGTTCCAGTAGCGCTCGGCATAATCGCCCAACAGCGGATCGCTGAGCCGCGCACTGCGCTTGAGCGCCAACCCCAAAATCAGATTCATGCTCTGCCCGGTGCCCAGCCGATGCAACGCCTGGGACAGGGTTTGTACCGCAGCGCCGTGATGCTGGGCCGCACTGTTGGCGGCGGCGATCAGGACGGCAGTGATCTGCGGATCAATGCGGATTTCATCTTCGAGCAACTTCAGGTCAAGGCCGTTGGGATTAAGGCTGCGCTTGACCGCCAGTTCCACGTCGGTCATCAGCGGCGCACCGTCGGCAAACTCACGACGACATTCCAGGTACGCCGACAAGCTCATGCCCGGCGCCAACGCCGGCACCTCACACGACACCTGTTCCCCAGCGTTCAGCAGCAAATCCTGCAGACGGAGGGTCAGGCTTTCCATGTTCAGGGGTTTGGTCAGGTACGCCGAGGGCGCCAGGGGCAAGGCTTCGCGCACGCTGGCGCTGTCGTTGCGGGTGCTCATCAGAATAAAAGGCAACGGCGGATTGCGTTTGCGCTGGCGGACATTGCGCAAGACATTCAAGCCATCGACACCGGGCAACTCCCAGTCGACGATCACCAGGTCATAAGGATTTTCCGCCAGCAGCTCCAACGCCTGTTGACCGTCGGCACATAGATCCAGCCGCGCGTCACAGCGCACTTTCAACAGCACCTGCTTGAGCAAGTCGCGGGACCAGGGGTCAGCTTCGGCAATCAGCACACGCGGTACGGCGGGCAAAACTACAGCGGTCATCTGCATACTCCATTTGCACTGCTTGCACCTTAGTCAATGCGGGCCATTTGAAAAAGTGCGGCAGGTTCTGCAGTCATGAAAAAACCCGCCGAAGCGGGTTTTTTGTCGATCAGGTCACACTCGGTGATCAGAGCTCGGCGAAGCACTCTTCGATGATCGCCAGGCCTTTGTCCAGTTGCTCGTCCGGCGAGGTCAGCGGTACCAGGACGCGCAGAACGTTGCCGTAGGTGCCGCAGGACAGCAGGATCAGGCCTTTTTCACGAGCCTTGGCCACGACAGCAGCGACCGCTGGAGCGTTTGGCTTGTGGCTGTCGCCATCGACGAACAGCTCGACCGCGATCATCGCGCCCAGGGCACGGACTTCGCCGATCACCGGGTACTTGGCCTGGATGGCCTTGAGGCCAGTGACCAGACGCTCGCCGACTGCCTTGCAGCGGTCCAGCAGGTGCTCTTCTTCGAACACTTCCATCACGGCCAGGGCCGCGGCGCAAGCGATCGGGCTACCGGCGTAGGTGCCGCCCAGGCCGCCTGGAGCGATGGCGTCCATGTATTCGGCCTTGCCGCACACACCGGCCAGCGGGAAGCCGCCTGCGATGGATTTGGCGAAGGTGGTCAGGTCGGCGGCAACGCCCATCTGTTCCATGGCGAAGAAGGTGCCGGTACGGCCAGCGCCAGTCTGCACTTCGTCAGCGATCAGCAGGATGCCGTGCTGGTCGCACAGGGCGCGCAGGCGCTTCATGAACTCTTTAGGCGCGACGTAGAAACCGCCTTCACCCTGAACCGGCTCGATGATGATGGCAGCGATGTCACGCGGCTCAGCGTCGTTCTTGAAGATGCGTTCGATGCTGGCGATCGAATCGTCGATGCTCACACCATGCAGTTCGTTCGGGTACAGCGCGCGGAAGATGCCGCCTGGCATCAGGCCCATGCCGGCCGAGTAAGGCACGACTTTACCGGTCAGGCCCAGGGTCATCATGGTGCGACCGTGGTAAGCGCCGGTGAACGCGATCACGCCGGCACGGCCAGTAGCGGCACGAGCGATCTTGATGGAGTTTTCAACGGCTTCGGAACCGGTGGTCACCAGCAGGGTTTTCTTGGCGAAATCACCTGGCACCTTGGCGTTGATTTTTTCGCACACTTCTACGTACGGCTCGTAGGCCAGTACCTGGAAGCAGGTGTGGGTCAGCTTGTTCAGCTGCTCGGTCACGGCGGCGATGATTTTCGGGTGCACGTGGCCGGTGTTCAGCACGGCGATACCGCCGGCGAAGTCGATGAACTCGCGACCTTCAACGTCGGTCACGGTGGCGTTCTTCGCGGACTCGGCGAAGATCGGGTGAATCTGGCCAACACCGCGTGGTACAGCGGCTTCGCGGCGTTTCATCAGGGAAGCGTTAGTCTTGCTCATAAAGTCCTCATTCACCGCTCATCGGGCGGCGTGGTTCAAGGAAAATGCAGCGGGGAGGCAACTGAGGCAGCATGCGATGATCGACTGCCACAGCGTTCCCGGCCACAGAGAAAATTCCGGTTGAAGCACGCAAAGGGTCAGCGCTCTCGTGCCCTTTGCGTTTGAAGCAATGCCTTGCCGGGCTTATGCCCTCGAGCTTAGATGCCCAGGCAGAGGTATTTGATTTCCAGGTAATCTTCGATGCCGTACTTGGAGCCTTCACGGCCCAGGCCCGACGCCTTGATGCCGCCGAACGGCGCGACTTCGTTGGAGATCAACCCGGTGTTGACGCCGACCATGCCGTATTCCAGGGCTTCCGCCACACGGAACACACGACCCAGGTCGCGAGCATAGAAGTACGAGGCCAGACCGAATTCGGTGTCGTTGGACATCGCGATCACGTCGGCTTCGTCTTTGAAGCGGAACAGCGGCGCCAATGGACCGAAGGTTTCTTCCTTGGCCACGGCTGCGTTGTTCGGCACGTTGGTCAGGATGGTCGGCTCGAAGAAGTTGCCTTCCATCGACTTGCCGCCAGCCAGAACAGTTGCGCCTTTGGAAATGGCGTCAGCGATGTGCTCTTGCACCTTGGCCACGGCTTTTTCGTCGATCAGCGGGCCAGTGGTGGTGCCCACTTCCAGACCGTTGCCGATCTTGAGTTTGGCCACAGCCACTTTCAGTTTTTCAGCGAACGCATCGTAGACCGAATCCTGAATGTACAGGCGGTTGGCGCAGACGCAGGTCTGGCCGTTGTTGCGGTACTTGGAGATGATCGCGCCTTCGACGGCCTTATCAAGGTCCGCGTCGTCGAACACGATGAACGGCGCGTTGCCGCCCAGTTCCAGGGACACTTTCTTGATGTCCTTGGCGCATTCAGCCATCAACTGACGACCGATTTCGGTCGAGCCAGTGAAGGACAGTTTGCGAACGATCGGGTTGCTGGTCAGCTCGCTGCCGATGTCGCCGGCGCTGCCGGAAACAACACTGAACACGCCCGCAGGAATGCCGGCACGCTGGGCCAGTTCAGCCAGAGCGAAAGCGGAAAACGGAGTTTGCGAAGCAGGCTTGAGCACCATGGTGCAACCGGCGGCCAGGGCCGGGCCGGCTTTACGGGTGATCATCGCAGCCGGGAAGTTCCACGGAGTAATTGCAGCGGTCACGCCGATAGGCTGCTTGATCACGATCAGGCGCTTGTCTGGCTGGTGGCCCGGAATCACATCACCGTAGACGCGCTTGGCTTCTTCGGCGAACCACTCGATAAAGGAAGCGGCGTAAACGATTTCGCCCTTGGCTTCGGCCAATGGCTTGCCCTGCTCCAGCGTCATCAGGCGAGCCAGGTCGTCCTGGTTCTCGATGATCAGCTCGAACCAGCGACGCAGCTTGTTGGCGCGGTCCTTGGCGGTCAGTGCACGCCAGGCCGGCAGCGCTTTGTCAGCAGCTTCGATCGCACGGCGGGTTTCGGCAGCGCCCATTTTCGGCACGGTGCCCAGAATTTCGCCCGTTGCCGGGTTGTTGACCTTGATCGTCTGACCATTGTCCGCATCAACCCAAGCGCCATCGATGAAGGCTTGCTGGCGGAACAACTGGGTGTCTTTAAGCTGCATGTCGGCTTTCCTTAACAGCACCGCGGCACGCGCGGAGCAAATTATGATTGTAGAAAGGCGCCTCAAAGGCTGCCGTCAGGGAAATCATTCACCGGGCTGAAGCACATAAATAGCGCACGGAATGAACTCGTGCGGTTCAGCACCCAGACAAGAGCGTTTGAAATCTCAAACGAATCCTAGGATCAAAGGGGGTAAAGGACAATAGGCTGTTCGAAAAAAAGAACGAAAACGCCGCATTTGCTCAATTTTTCTGATCAACGTAGCAAACGCAGGTTACGCTTTGAAAAAGCGCAGTCGATTCAGCAGCATGGACGCCCGCAGTGCATATGAGTATCATGGCGCCCGCTTGCACCAGTAGCTCAGCTGGATAGAGTACTGCCCTCCGAAGGCAGGGGTCGTGGGTTCGAATCCCGCCTGGTGCACCATATATAGAAACGAGAAAGCCTCAGGCCGTAGGGTCTGGGGCTTTTTTGTGGGCCATGAAAAACCGCCGAAACGGTTTTTTCATTCAGTCGTCCAGTCGAACTCGTCGTAATCATCGTCTTCGTCGTCCTCAAACTCTTCTTCATCAAGGACGTCCTCCTCCAGAACCTCTTCTGCCTGTTTCGCCAGAAGAAACTCCTTACGACTCTCGGTCACTGCTCGCCGCAGTTCCTCACCCTTGACCGGGCAGCTGAGCATTTGGGCGATGCGGTCGATTTTTTTTGCCACGGCATCCTCCAACGCATCGGCTATAGGCCGATAGTGCGCGCTTTCGGGGGTGGATGCCAAATCGCAGAGCTCCTGATTCCTCAGTTTTTCTTCAATTCCTTAAGCCGGGCCGCGAGATTTTCCTTGGGAAAGCGTTTGTGCAATGTCGCCAACAATTCATCCGCCTCGCGTGCCTGACCGGCGTTCTGCAGCCGAACCACTTCGCGCAATTGCTCATCCAGGGTTTTCACCGGCGCGGCTACGCGTTTGCTGACTTTTGCTTCATCAGCCATTTCGACACTGATCGATTCGCTCTGCGCGGGGGCGGCAAAATCGGCCATCGGCGCGGCTGGGGCAGCCAGCGAGCGCGCAACTGACGACGGTGCTTGCGCCGCCTCTTTTTTGGCAACCGGGGCAGATGCTTTGGGGGCGAAGTCGTAACTCGGTACTTGCTCCGGCGTGCGCTGCACCAGCGCCAGCATCAGCGCGACACCGACAAGGCTGGCAAACGCCACTTGCCAACGAGGTTTCTGGCAAGCCTGAACCCAGCGCTGCCACAGACTCGGTTTCGGCGCGGGGACTTCACGCTGTGCGGCGGCCAGGATGAACGCACCAAGATGGCTCGGCGGTTCGGCGGTCGAATGCTCGCGGAAATGCTGAAGCATTTCATCGTCTGGTGTTTTGCGGGCGTCAGTCATGTCAGTACCTCCTCGGCCAGCAGCCGACGCAGTTTTTGCTGGGCGTAGCGCAAGCGGCTCTTGACGGTTTCCAGCGGTGTTTCGGTGAGGGTGGCGATCTGCGGCAGGTCGAGATCGCCGTGGGCGCGCAGCAGGAACACTTCGCGCTGGTCGGTGGGCAAGGTTTGCAGGGCGGATTCGAGGCGCTGGTTATCGCGGCTCAGGCTCAGCAGTTGTTCGGGATCGGCGGCGTCATCGGCCAGGGCGTGGGTTTGCTCGTCATAGCTGTCGTGCAAGGGGTTGTGGATTCCGTGTTTGCGCCAGTGATCGATCAGGCGATTGCGGGCGATCTGGTAAAGCCAGGTACGAAAATTCGCCCGACCTTGTGGCTGACTGGTGCTGCGGATCAGGCTCAGCCAGGTTTCCTGGTAGACCTCCTCGGCGAGTTCGGATTTGCCGCTGAGGCCTAGCAGGAACCGATAAAGACCTTGCCGGTGACGGGCGTACAGAATCTCGAACGCCGGCCCGTCGCCTTTGCGGTAACGGGCCAGCAGTGATTCGTCGCTCGGTTCAAGAGCAGACATGTCAGTTGTAGCCTCCTTTAACCGGTTCGCTGTTGGATGCGGTGGTGGTTCGCAGGCTCTGCGCCAGTTCCACCAATTGCACGAACTCAGAACGCAGACCGAATGGATCATCACCCCGCGCACCGCGAGCCAACGCCTGCGTGTCCTTCAAGCTGAAATCGCCGGTATAACGCCCGTCCTTGAGCTGTTGGGAAAACGCCGCCACGGCCGCCGCAAATCTAAGGTCGTCACTGGCCTTGCCTTCCGAACCAGCGGCAATCGGCCGCTCAATCAAGCGACTGTTCCCACCTTCCGGCAGCTGATAACGCACACGCAGCATCGCCAATTCTCCAGACTTTGCCGAAGTGGCTGACTCAGCGCTGCCATACCGCAATGGTTCCAACCAGCCCTTCTCACCCTTCGGAACAATTTCGTACAACGCCGTGACCGTATGCCCTGCACCGATTTCACCGGCATCGACCTTGTCGTTACTGAAATCCTCACGCTTCAACGCGCGATTCTCATAGCCCAACAACCGATACTCGCTGACCTGCGCCGGGTTGAACTCCACTTGCAGTTTCACGTTCTTCGCCACCACCGCGAGGGTCGAACCGAGCTGATCCACCAGCACTTTGCGCGCCTCGCGCAGGTTGTCGATGTACGCATAGTTGCCATCGCCGGCATCGGCCAGTTGTTCCATCAGGTGTTCATTGTAGTTATCCACACCAAAACCCAGGGTGGTCAGGGAAACGCCGGTCTTGCGTTTATCCACAGCCATTTGCTTGAGGCTGTCGAAGTCGCTGATGCCGACGTTGAAGTCGCCGTCGGTGGCCAGCAGGATGCGGTTGATGCCTTTGGGGATGAACGCTTGCTGTGCCATTTGATAGGCCAGCTCGATGCCCGACGCCCCGGCGGTGGAGCCGCCTGCCGTCAATTGATCGATGGCTGTACGAATTTTCGCTTTTTCCCGTCCGGAAGTTGGCTCCAGCACCACACGCGAATCGCCGGCGTAGACCACCAGCGACACCCGGTCCTGCGCGCGCAATTGATCGACCAGCAATTTCAGCGTGCTTTTGACCAGCGGCAGCCCCTCGCGACGGTCCATCGAGCCGGACACGTCCACCAGAAACACCAGATTCGCCGGGGCCAGTTCAGCCACCGCACGGTCCGATGCCTTGATGCCAATGCGCAGCAAGCGGGTGTGCGGGTTCCACGGCGACGGCGCCAGTTCCGTGGTCACACCAAACGGCGAGCCATCGGTGGGCAACGCGTAGTCGTAGGGGAAGTAATTGACCATCTCCTCCAGGCGCACCGCACCTTCTGGTGGCAGTCGGCCTTGATTGAGCAGGCGGCGGACATTGGCATAAGCGCCGGTGTCGACGTCGGCGCTGAAGGTCGAGACCGGCGCCTCGGCGACGCTGTGAATCGGGTTATCCGCCAGCGCCTGATACTGCTCGCGCTGCTCATCCTGATAACCCGGCGGCGCAGATTCAGGCGCGAAACTCGCCATCGGTGCCGGACTCACGCTGCGTTTGGCCAAGGTCGCATCGGCCATGATCGCCTCACTGCGCACCAGCTCATGTTGTGCAGGAGACGCAACTGAAGGGGATTCAGGCTTGGACGAAACACCACAACCGGCAACGGCCAGCAGCAACCCGACGCTGAAACCCTGGGCGGCCGGGCGGAGGAAATGCAGAGGGAGGGACATGGGGGCTGACCTCAGGAGGAAATTGATCCATTCATCCTCTGAGACGGGCAGCCTCACCAGTTCGGGTTAAACCCGCTGAAAAAAAACATCAGCGGTGATAACGCCGCACCACGCTGCTGTTTTTCAGCACATGACCTTTGATTTTTTCCAGCAACTGCGCGCGGGTCAGACCGGCCGGTAAGGCGTCCGGAGCAAGGTCCAGGGCGTAGAGCTGGATGATGTAGTGGTGGGAGCTGTCGCCGACCGGCGGGCAAGGACCGATGTAGCCGATGGTGCCTTTGCTGTTGCTGCCGCCCACGCCTTCAAACGCAGACTTGGCGCCAACACCGGCCGGAATCTGGCGGGTCGCGGATTTGATGCCGTAATGAATCCAGTGGTCGGAACCCAACCCTTTCTGACCGTCCGGGTCGTGCATGACGATGGCGTAACTCTGGGTGCCCGCAGGGCCTGCGGTCCAGCTCAGGGCCGGGGACTGGTTCTTGCCGCCACAACCGGCCGCATCGCTGGCCGCCGCCGAAGTGAACAGGCGGTTGTCGGTGACACCGGGAATGCTGACGGTGAAGCGTTCTGCGGCCTGCGCCGGAAACTGCACGCAAAGGGCGACGGCAACAGCCGCCAGCCAAGGGTTCAGAGAGGTCAATCGGGTCATACCGGAGCACCTTGTGCGGGTGGGGCCGTGGTCGGCGTGCAAACTATAGCCGGACCGTTCACGCGGTGGCAGTGGGAATTGGCTGAACCTCGGGATAAGCGCCAAACTCTTAAGTGAAACGCTTGCCTGGAGAACGATCATGGCACTGCACCGCGTCGCCCGTTTTGCCGATGTGTCCGAAAACCGAGGCCTGGAAGTCCGGATTGGCGACACCAAGATCGTCTTGCTGCGGGTCGGCGCCCAATTGCGCGCCTATCAGGGTGAATGCCCGCACGCCGGGGCGCCGCTGGCCGAAGGTGCGCTGTGTCACGGTCGTCTGATTTGCCCGTGGCACAAGGCCGCTTACCGGATCGAGGACGGCGCGCTCTGTGAACCGCCGTCGCTGGACAGCCTCAAGCGCTATCCCCTGGAGGTGCGCGACGACGAAGTCTGGGTCGACGATCAGCCGCTGGACGATGCTCACACCCCGCCGGCCGATGATGAACGTACGTTTGTGATCATCGGTGCCGGCGCCGCTGGCACGGCGGGTGCGGCGGCGCTGCGCGAAAAGGGTTTCGGCGGCCGTGTGCTGCTGATCGACCGCGAGCCTGACGCCGGTTACGACCGTACGGTGTTGAGCAAATTCGTGATCGCCGGGGAAATGCCGCCGGAAGAAGTCCCGCCACTGCGCGATGAAAGCTTCTATCGCGAGCAACGCATCGATCGCATCAACGGTGAAGTGGCGAGCCTGGATGCACAAAACCGGACGGTGCAGCTCAAGGACGGCCAGACATTGACCTATGACGCCGCGCTGATCGCCACGGGCGGCACACCGAACGCTCTCGACATTCCCGGCGCCGACCTGCCGCAGGTGTTCTTGCTGCGCTCGAAAGACCAGGCACAACGGATTCTGAACACCGCCAAACCCGGCCAACGGGCAGTGATCATCGGCGACAGTTTTATCGCGATGGAGTCCGCTGCGGCGCTACGCGAATACGGTCTGGACGTCACCGTCCTGGCCCGCCACGCGGTGCCCTTCGCCAAACAGTTCGGCGAAACGGTCGGCAAAGCGATTCTTGCCCACCACGTGGCCCACGGCGTGGTGTTTCATACGGAGGGCGAAGCCGCGCAGATCGAAGGCACGAACAAGGTCGAAGCGGTGCGCCTGGATAATGGTCAGCGCTTTCCGGCGGATTTGGTATTGGTCGGCATTGGCGTCAGCCCGGCCACCGGGCCGTTCAAGGATTTGCCAACGGAAAAGGATCAGTCACTGAAGGTCGACGGCGGGATGCGCGTGACCGAAGGGCTTTGGGCGGCTGGCGATATCGCGACCTTCCCGCTCAATGGCCAACCGCAACGAATCGAACATTGGCGCCTGGCGCAACAACAGGCGCGGATCGCAGCGATGAACATGCTGGGCGGTGATGAGCATTACCTGGATGTGCCGTATTTCTGGACCTGGCACTTCGGCAAGAACTACGACTACCTCGGTCACGCCGAAGCCTGGGACGAAGTCGAGTTCAAGGGTGATCCGTACCATCCCCCCTTTATCGGCCTGTTCGGCAAGAATGGTGTGGTAACCGCCGCCATCGCCTGCGATGAAGAGCGGGCGATGGCAATGCTGGCCGAGCAGATGAAGCAGCCGCTGCCGGTTGACGAGGCATGGCGGCTGATTCGGGACGTCTAGGTGTTACTGAACAACGCCTGCACCACCGAGTTTGCTCATCACAAAGCCGATAAACTCTTCGAGGGTCATTTTCTGGCCGTTGAACTCCACCTGGTTGTTGGCGTAGTGCAGTTTGCTGACGATGTTAGTGCCGTCCAGCGTGGCGAACTGCGTACCGACTGCCATGGCGCCGAACATGTCGGCGGTGGCCGTGGCTTGATCGGCAACGACCTTGACGTCAGCCTGGCCGTCGATCTGGCTCTGGACGCTGAGCAAATCAACCAGCATCGGTTTGGACACCTGGATATTGACGTCCAGCAGGGCAATCAACTGTTTGATCAGTTGATCCGGCGTCAGGTCCAAAGATTGTGGCTTGGTCAGGTCGAGTACCAGGTTGGCGCGACTTTCACCGTTGGCGGTGGTGAACGACAGGTTTTCCAGAGCTACTTGCGGGCCGGCTGCCAGCAGTTTCTCCAGACCGGTTTTCACCTGAGCCTCTTCTTCCGGGGTCAAGACCAGTTCGGGGGCCGGTTCGCCAGCTGCAACCGCTTCGGCGGCGGCCTTCTCGTACGGTTGCAGTTTGGTCTGGTAGATCTGCATCAACGACATCGTGGATGGAATGTCGAGGTTCTTCAGGCTCATGGCCATCTGTGCGGAGCCGACCGTCTTGCCGTTCAGGGACACTTCCCCGATCTTGTAATCGGCACGCCCGGAAGCGCTGGTGCCCGACTCTTCGGTCTGGTTCTTCATTTCAAATTTCTTGATGCCCAGCACCGACTGCTGCGCGCCAAAGGTGGTCTTGCTGTCGGTCAGCTCGACGGTGTTCTCGCCGGTGTAAAAGCCGTAGGTACTTTTGACGAGATTGCTGGCCAGGGTCAGGCCGTTCAATTCGACTTTCACCGGTGTCTGGTCTTCAGCCACGGTGGTCAGTGTGAAGTTGTCCATGTAGCCGTTGGCTTTGACTTTCTGCGCCTGGGCGTTGGCGGCGACCTCGAGGTTCAGGCCGGAAAATTTCAGGTGGGACTTGTCGTCCAGCGCAACATCCAGCGGCAGCAGTTCGAGGGTGCCGTTGGTGGCGTTGTCATAGCCGATGTTGACCACGCCGGTGAGCGGCGATTTGTCCTTGGCAGCGGCGAACCACTTCTCGGTGACCGGGGTCTTTTCCAGTTCGTAGTGACTGGTGGCCATGACCGGCAGCAATTTCAGCGACATCAGGCGCGAGAGCGGCAGCGGACCGTGTTCGATGCGGTCGGTGAAAAGCAGTTCGACCGGTGCTTCGCCGAACATCTCGCCCTGGCCCTTGAGGCGGTAGTGCGCGGTGCTGCTGAATACGTGGCGCTCAAGCGATACCAGTTCCAGCGACGCGGTGCCGTTGGAACCAACCAGCGCGGCTTGCAGCTCTTTGTTGGCGTCGGCGATCGAGGTGTTCAGCACCCCTTCGAGTTTGGTGCCGGTGAACCAGGCACCGCCGGCGCTGATTGCACCGATGGCCACGACGATTCCAAGAAGCACGCCTGCTGATTTATTCATGAATGACCCGTTCAATGTCCGTTGTTTGAGGTGTGGTCGTCTTCCCTGAACCCATTTCGGGTTGCGGTCACGACTGCGCTGAAAGTGCGAAGGAGATTAGCATCAGGCGTACCGGGCGGCCCAATGTTTAAAGGTTAAAGAGTGTCTATGGACCGCGCGGAAGGTTTGAGGGTTTCGGCGGATATGAAAACGCCTTCGCGGGCAAGCCTCGCTCCTACAGGTTTGCGTCGAACACGATATGTGTGAACGACGCAAAACCTGTAGGAGCGAGGCTTGCCCGCGAAGGCGTCAGAACTGACGAAACTGATTCAGGAATACTGCACTTCCATCTCATCCAGCTGATGATCAAAGCTTTTCAGCCGCGCCGTCCACGTATAAACCAGCACTTCAAAATCCCGATTGATCACCGCCCCGCCCGTCACGTCCGCGCGCGGGTCGCAGAAATCCAGCTGATAGCGTTCGCGTGCCATGGCGGCGGCGACATCGGAGAGTTCACGGGCATTATTCAGCCAGTGCCAGTCGTCCTCGGACACTTGTTTGTCGAGGGCCAGGCATTGCTTCTTCAAGGTTTCGAGGCTTTTTTCCAGCGGTGTGCCGGTGAGTTCGCCCATGACTTCCTGGAACGTGCGCCCCGGTTGCCAGTAACTGCCCCAGAAGTAACGATCGAACACCGTTTCGACCCGGCGCAAAGCGACCTTGGTGTCCCAGATCAGCACCAGGGTCTTGCCTTGTTCGAGTTGTCTTTTTTTGATGCGCTGCCCCTGGAACGAAGCCCAGGCCACCACCACGATCGCCATCACCGCGATCAGCGCCGCAGCGCTATCGAGAAACACCAGCGCCTTGTCGATCTGGTGGGCCAGCATGATGCCGTAGAAATAGGTGGCCGACAGCAATACCAACGCCGCAATAGCGCACCAGAAGCCGGGAGCATAAGGGTTTTTCATTGTTGGAATCCCCATGACCAACGCGAGCCTTGATTGATGAGTTCGACGCGCGACCTCATCAAGTCAAAGCATAGCAACGGCCTCAGGGTTTGCCGGTATTCGAGCCTTGCGTTCGTCCGCTTTCCCAGCCGCCACCCAGCGCCAGGAACAGATCGATCTGGCTCAACGCAACCTGAGTGTTGGCGGCGGCCAGTTGTGCCGTGACGTCGGTGTAGGTGCGGGTCGCTTGCAGGTCGGCCAGGAACGACTCGCGGCCGGCCTGGAAGAAACGGTGCGTCTGGTCGGCAGCCAGCTTCGCCGATTGTTCGGCGTCCGCCAGGGCTTCTCGACGCTGCAGCAACGCCGAGTACTGCGCCAGGCTGGTCTGGGTTTCACGTATGGCGTTGAGAACGACACCATCAAAGTGCGCCAGGGTTGCCTGGGTCACGGCTTCAGCTTCGCGGATTCGCGCCCGGGCTCCGTTGGTCGGCACGCTCCAGCTCAGCGACGGGCCGAAGCCCCAGCGATTGGTGGAAGGCTCGCCGAGGTTTTCCAGAATGCCGACGGTGCCGATGGTCGCGCCGATGCGGATGTCCGGGTACAGCTCACCGGTGGCGACACCGATACCGGCCGTCGCAGCAGCCAGCCGACGCTCAGCCTGGCGGATATCGGGGCGACGTTTGAGCAGTGAGGCGCCATCGCCCACCGGCACCAATTGCGCGATTTTCGGCAGCTGCGCGCAACTGGCGGTGCCGGCCGGCAATTGATCGACCGGTTTGGCCAGCAGCATCGACAGGCGGAACAGCCCGGCCTGACGCGCAGCCTCGTAGCGCGGCATCTCGGCGCGCAGGGACTTGAATTGGGTTTGCGAACGGGTGACCTGGGTTTCATCGCCTCGACCGGCATCGCGCAGGCGCTGGATCAGTGTGGTGCTCTGCGATTGCAGATCGAGGGAGTGCTGGGCAATTTCCCGCTCTTCATTAGCCGCACACACCTGGGTGTAGGCGCGCACCACATCGGCCACCAAGGTGATACGTGCGGTATCGGCGGCGGCCTGGGTCGCATCGGCATTGGCCTTGGCGGCTTCGATGCCGCGCTTGAGCGTGCCGAACAGGTCGAACTGGTATGAAGCGCTGATGCCGATATCACCGATGTTGGCCACCGGCACTTTCTCAGGCAACAGGAACGCTTCGCCGGACTCCTGCAAACGCTCGGCGCCCATTTTTATGCCACCGCTCCAGCCACCGGCGGCCTCGGCTTCATCGACCTGCGCGCGAGCCCGCAGCAGACTGGCTGCCGCCACACGCAGATCGGTGTTGGACGCCAACGCTTGCTGGACCAGTTGATTGAGCCGTGGATCCTGATACAGCCGCCACCAATCGGCCGGCACCGGCGCCGAAACCACCGGTTTGCCGTCCACGGCCAGTTCGCCCTGAAAATCTTCGCGGTGAACAGCGGCCTCTTCCGGTAGTTGATAATCCGGCCCGACCGTCTGGCACGCCGACAGCAGCAAACTCAATCCGGCAATCGCCAAACCCGAGGCCCTGCTCATTTGGCCGACTCCTGCTGCTGGTCGCCGATGATCGACACCGTCGCGGTGCGCCCGGCAATCATGCGGAAATCCGCCGGTACGTCGTCGAAGGCGATCCGCACCGGAATCCGCTGCGCCAGCCGCACCCAGCTGAACGCCGGGTTGACGTTCGGCAGCAGGTTGCTGCCGCTGCTGCGGTCACGGTCTTCGATGCCGGCGACGATGCTTTCCACATGGCCGCGCAGGCGAGCGCGGTCGCCGATCACGCGAATGTCGACGCTCTGGCCAACGTGGATGCCGTCGAGTTTGGTTTCTTCGAAATAGCCGTCGATGTGAAAGGAATTGCTGTCCACCACCGACAACACCGGACGCCCGGCGGTGACGAATTCCTGCGCACGCGGCGCGCGGTCGTTGACGTAGCCATCCACCGGGCTGCGGATGGTCGAGCGGTCGAGGTTGAGCTGGGCGCTGTCCACCGCCACTTGCGCTTCCATCAGCGCCACTTCGGCACGGGCGACTCGTGATTGGCTCTCTTCCAGTTGCTCGCCCGGCACCAGATTGCCGAGGCCACGGTTACGCTTGGCTTCGCGTTGCGCTTGCGCCAGGGTTTCCTGACGGTCGGCGACTGCTGCTTTGGCTTGGCGCAGGGCGAGCTTGAAACGGTCCTGATCGATGCTGAACAGCACTTGGCCGCGTTTCACCAATTGGTTGTCGCGCACGTCCACTTGCTGAATCAGCCCGGACACGTCCGGGGCGATCTGCACGATGTCGGCGCGAATGTGCCCGTCGCGGGTCCACGGCGCGAACATGTAATACATCACCATGCGCCAGACCACGACAACGGCGAAGGTCACGATCAGCAGGGTCAGGACCACGCGACCAAGGGTCAGAAAAGGTTTTTTCATGTCATCAGGTATCGACTGAGTGAGTCCACGGCGCCGAGCAGCAAAGCGTAGAGAGCCACGTTGAACAATGCCCGGTGCCAGACCAGACGGTAAAAGTGCAGGCGCGTCAGCAACCCGTGCACCAGCAGGTAAATCACATAGGTAATGCCCATCAGCACCAGCAGCGTGGGCAGGAACACCCCGCTGATATCCAGATCACCGATCATAAAGGCGCTCCATCGATGCCATGGGGAAGCGGTTCTTCGAGGTCGCCGGTGCCGAGGAATTCCACACCGGGCAGCAAGGCCAGACGCAAGCCGCTCAAGGCGTGCAGCAGGTGCAGGCGGGCGCCGTCATCGCATTCGCGGTTCAGGGCGCGGCGCGCGCGGTCCATGGTCATCAACAACGCACTGGGCGCCGGCAAACGTTCGCCAGCCTTGAGGCAGGCCTTGAAATACTCGCCGACCTCGGCCACCACTTGGTGCAGCAATGTCTGCGGTACGCCGAACACCCGCGGCGTGTAGGCCAGCAAGTCGAGCAAGTTCAGCGCCACGCGCACTTCGCGTAATGCGATGCCGGTGTCCTGGCCGGTCATGGCCAAGCGCGGCAAATGCTGCATCAAACGGTCGAGCACCTGCACACCCAAGCGGCGATGCTCGGCCAGGGAGGCCGGCTCGGTGAGGCTGACGATGTCGCGCCAACTGAAACGGGTCAGGCGCTTGGCCGCCAGTTCTGCGCCGAACGGCCGGGCGATCAGGGTCCAGACAAACGCAAACAGCAAACCGACCGGGCCGGCCAGGTTGGAATTGGCGAAGCTGAGGAAATCCGCGTCGTAAGCGCCCTGGATACTGATGAAGGACGAGGTGTTGACCAGCGTCAGCAGCATGCCCAGGTAAAACTGCGGCTTGACCGTCAGGGTGCCGATGCAAATGAACGGCACGGCGAACGCCAGCACCAGCATCGGGAAATCATGCAGGTTAGGCAGCACCAGGAACAGGTAAAGACTGGCGAACAGCACCGACATCGCCGTCCAGAAAAAGAACCGGTAAATCTGCGGCGCCGGGTCGTCCATCGACGCGAAGAAGCTGCACGCCACCGCCGCCAGAATCACCGCGCTGCCGCCGTCGGTCCAGCCGAGCAGAATCCACAACACCGAGGCGACAATGATCGCGGTGACCGTGGACGCCGCCGAATAAAACATCAGCCCACGGTCGAGAAACGGTGACAGGCGACTGAGGCGCCAATGCCGGTACACCGCGCGCCAACTGTCCTGGCTTTCGCACTGTATGGCGTATTGCAGGCTGCGGCAGTCTTGCCACAAATCGACCCATTCGCCGAGACGGTACAGCGCGTTGGAGAACAGCAATTGCTTGCGATCATCCAGCGCTTC
Organism: Pseudomonas sp. IT-P44; assembly: GCF_949768225.1. Classification (NCBI taxonomy): domain Bacteria; kingdom Pseudomonadati; phylum Pseudomonadota; class Gammaproteobacteria; order Pseudomonadales; family Pseudomonadaceae; genus Pseudomonas; species Pseudomonas sp. IT-P44. The sequence goes on from NZ_CATKQM010000021.1 coordinate 26,941, forward strand.
GGCAGTGGGTTGCAGCGCTTCGAGTTGATCTTTCAGCGCTTGCCAGCGACCGAGGTCGGCATCTTTGTGGTTGAGCCATTCGGTGGTGGCGGCCAGTAATGGCGCGAACTTATCCACAAGCTCCGGCGTGCGCCGCTCAAGGGCGTAAAGCGCGTCATCGAGCGCATCGATCACCGGCAGCAGATGAATCATTCGGCCGCGCAGTTCCTTGGTATTGCGCACGGTTTGCGGGCGCGCGCCTTCGTGGGGCAACTGGCCGATCATCAATTCCAGGGTGTTGAAGGTCGCGACCATCGACGCGCGCAGCGCGCTGACTTCGTCCGGCTGCACGTTGCGGCTGAGGAATCGCAGGCTGTAGGTCGAGGCATCGGCAAACCATTTGTTCACCGAATCGTTGAACACCGGCGCCAGCCGCCGCGGCCAGAACATCGCGCCGACCACAGCCGCGACGGCGATGCCGAGGAAGATCTCTTCAGTCCGCGCTTCAGCGACATCCCACACCGCCAACGGGTTATCCACCACCGGCAAGGCGATCAGCGGCAAGGTGTAACCGGCAAGCATCAACGCGTAGCTGTTGGCGGTGCGCAAGTGCAACGACAGGAACAGCAGAATCCCGGTCCACAGCGCGATAACGATCACCAGCACATAAGGACTCTGAACAAACATCGGCACAAAAAAAACTGCCGCCGCCGCCCCCAGAAACGTACCGACCGCGCGGTACAACGCCTTGGAACTGGTGGGGCCGACAAACGGACTGGAAACGATGTAGACCGTGGCCATCGCCCAATACGGACGCGGCATCTGCATGAGCATGGCGATGTACAGCGCGATCATCGACGCCGCGAAAGTGCGCACGCCGTAGAACCAGTCCCGCGCCGGGGGAACGCCGGTAAAAAATCCGCTCAAGGGTTCACCACCGACGGAGCGTTGGCCGCCTCAAACGCTTTCAATACCCGCAACGCGGCCTCCAGATCACTCGGGGCGATGCCTTCCAGCACTTCATTACGCAAGCGCACCAACTCGATTTCGACGGCCTGCACCAATTCCCGACCGGTGTCGGTCAGGCTCAGGCATTTGGCGCGGCGGTCATGGGCATCTTCGGTGCGACGAACGTAGCCGGCATGACACAACTGATCGAGCAGCCGCACCAGCGAAGGGCTCTCCATCCCGGCCGCCTGCGCCACCGTCACCTGCCGCACGCCCTCACCCAACCGCCCGATCATCAACAACGGAACGGCGCAGGCTTCGGAGATTCCATAGTTGACCAGCGTGGTCTGGCAGATCTTCCGCCAATGCCGGGCGGCCACCACCATGGAGCTGCTGATGTTCATCTGGAGAGCGTCGAGGTTTTTTGGCACGAGCGGAAAGACACACTGTTAGTTTGCTAACTATCAATATGTCATTTGAGGGGAAAGTTGGTCAAGTTTTGAAACAATTTAGTGGCCATCCGTCGTGAGAGGCATCACCGAAAGAAGTGTGCGTACTGAAGATGTATATACTTCGTCAGTACTCTCATCGAGGATAGCACTATGTCAAAACAAGCCGTTTTTACGATGAAACTTGAGCCTGAGCTGCGTGAACAGTTCATGGCCGAAGCAGAAGCTTCTCATCGACCTGCTTCGCAAATCGTCAGGGAAATGATGCGTCAGTTCGTTCAAACACAACGAGAGTCACGTGAGTACGAAGCGTTCTTGCAACGCAAAGTCGACAACGCACGTATTTCCATGCGGGCTGGCGATGGCCTGACCAATGAAGAAGTTGAAACACAATTCGCTGCCAGGCGTGCGCAGGTAACCAGCAAAGGATGAAGATAATCTGGACGCCCGCAGCAGCACAGGATCGTGCAGACATTTGGGATTACCTGCATGCGGTCAACCCAATTGCAGCTCTCGATATGGACAACCGCTTCAATGATGCGATATCTCGCATTTCCCGGTTTCCTGAAAGCGGCCCTGTCGGAATCATTTCAGGTACTCGCGAGTTGATCCCCCATCAAAGCTATCGTTTGGTTTACCAACTCGAATCGGATGCAGCCTGGATACTCGCGCTCGTCCACACATCCCGACAGTGGCCATCAGAAAGTTGATTTGTTACACCCCGCGCCCTTTCCTCAGCAGCACATCCAGTTGATCCACCACCTCCGCCCAATCCGCGTCATCCAGAATGTCGTCGCGCAAAAACTGCGCCTGGCTCGGGCTCCAGAAAAAGGCGTCGGCCAAATGCAATTCCGGTTTGAGCGGTGAATGGGTGGCGATGAATTTATCGATGCTTTCGGCGTCATCGGGCAGGCCGAGTTGTTTGAACAGGGAAGGGAGGGTGTGGGTTGGGGATTCCATGTCTAGCTCCTTTTTTATGGCAAATGAAGGGTGACTGCTGCGCAGTCAATCGCGGGCAAGCCTCGCTCCTACAGGGAATCGTGGTCCACTGTAGGAGCGAGGCTTGCCCGCGAAGGTGGTGTCACTGTCGCCGCAAAACTCAACTACTCAACTCCCGCACCTCGGCATGCGGCACCATTTTCAGGAACTCCGGCACGCTCATGTGCAGCAGGTTGTTGTGGTTGCCGGCCTCCAGGTAGATGTCGTTCTGCCGGGTCAGCAAGGGGTCGATGACCATGTCCAGGCCATAGGACTCACCCAACGCCGGCACCGCGCCGCGTTCGCAGTCTTCGAACAGATGCGCCAGGGTGCTTTCCCGGGTGATCTGCCACTCGCCGCTGCTGCGCACTTTGCTCAGGTCCAGGTGACGACTCGCCGGCAGCACGGCCATCAGGAAATGACCGTGGTGGTCGTCGAGGATCACCGACTTGGCCACCCGTTCGGCAGGAATGCCCGCGACCCGCGCCGTTTCAAGGCTGCTGGCCGAGTGTGGGTGGGTAACGATGTCAAATTCGCAGTGCGCCTTTTCCAGGCTGCGCTGCATGGTTCTTGCCATACGCATGATGCACCTCGGTGTCCGCAACAACGTTCACGGACAATGAATAAACCTGTTCTCACCATTGAAAAGTCTAGGCCCGCTGGCGTCTTCGCGTGGGAAATCTGCCCGCCGGAACACCGTCGACAACTGTACAAAATTCGTACAATCCTCAGCTCGACTAGACTGTATTTAGCGATGGGCACCAGCGGGAACGCGGACTGAACGGATGGGTGAGGCGCTCTCAGGTTCATCGTCGGAACGCCGCCCGGAACAGGCTCGCGCCTACAAGGAGGGTCAAGTGAACATTCGTTGCTGTGCAGTCGCATTACTGTTGGCCCTGAGCGGGTCGGCGTTCGCGGCGGACACAATCGTGCTGATTCCCAACCCCATCGGAATCTGGCTGATCACATTCGGCATCGCGTTCCTGATCGCCGAAGCCGCCTTGCCCAACTACGGCGTGATCGGGTTGGGCGGGATTGTGATGTTCGTCATCGGCGCGGTGATCCTGAGCAACACCGAAGTGCCTGTGCCGTTGATGATCGGCCTGGGGCTGATCAGCGCGTTGCTGTTGATATTCCTGGTGATCCACGCCCTGAAAACCCGACCGCGCCAAACCGTCAGTGGCGATGCAGGACTGGTGGGCAGCGTGGCCCCGGTGACGTCGTTGCAGCCCGGCAATGCGTGCAACGGCTGGGTGCACCTGCAAGGCGAAAAGTGGCAAGTACTCAGCGCCACGCCACTGCAACCCGGGCAACAGGTCCGGGTGGTGGCACGCAAGGGATTAGTGCTGAAAGTGGCCGCGGCTGACGCGGCGCCGGATGGAGAATAACCATGGGCCTGCAACTGGGTTTTGCCGCGCTGCTGCTGTTGGTGATTGCACTGGCGGGATCGACTTTTCGCATCCTGCGCGAATACGAGCGCGGGGTGGTGTTCCAGCTCGGTCGTTTCTGGCAAGTCAAAGGCCCCGGCCTGATCCTGTTGATTCCGGTGGTCCAGCAAATGGTCCGCGTCGACTTGCGTACCGTGGTGCTCGACGTGCCACCTCAAGACGTGATCACCCGCGACAACGTTTCGGTCAAGGTCAATGCGGTGCTGTACTTCCGCGTGCTCGACCCGCAGAAGGCGATCATCCAGGTCGAAGATTTCCTGATGGCCACCAGTCAACTGGCCCAGACCACTTTGCGCGCGGTGCTCGGTAAACACGAACTCGATGAACTGCTGGCCGAGCGCGAACGGCTGAACATCGACATCCAGCAAGTGCTCGATGCGCAGACCGACGCCTGGGGCATCAAGGTCGCCAACGTCGAAATCAAGCACGTAGACCTCAACGAATCGATGGTCCGCGCCATCGCCAAGCAGGCCGAAGCCGAGCGGGAACGTCGGGCCAAGGTCATCCACGCCGAAGGCGAATTGCAAGCCTCGGAAAAACTCATGCAAGCCGCCGAAATGCTTGGCCGTCAGCCGGGCGCCATGCAATTGCGGTACATGCAGACCCTGAGTTCGATAGCCGGGGACAAGAGTTCGACCATCGTTTTCCCGCTGCCCATCGAGCTGCTCAAAGGCATGGCGGATTTGTCGAAACCTTGAACAATCAGCCTTTGGGCAACACGGCGCACTCGCCGAGCCAGGTCAGTAAACGGTCGAGACAGGCTTCGACCGACTGCGCCCCGGTGTCGAGTACCAGCGCAGCGGACGGGGGCGGTTCATAAGGCGCGGAAACTCCGGTAAACCCGGCCAAATCACCGCGACGTGCGCGGGCGTAATGACCTTTGGGATCACGCCGCTCGCACACCGACAGTGATGCGCTGCACCAGACTTCGCGGTAATCCTCGCCCAGACGCGTGGCGAACAGTTCACGCAACTCCAGCAACGGCGCGATCATCGCCAGAATCACGATGTGCCCGTTCTCCACCAGCAACGCCGCCACTTCGCTGGCACGGCGAATATTTTCCTGGCGATCGCTGTCAGCAAAACCCAGATCACGATTGAGCCCGACCCGCAGCCCATCGCCGTCGAGCACGACGCTCTGCACGCCTCGTTCGAACAATTCGGCGTGCAGCGCCTGGGCCAGGGTCGACTTGCCCGCCGCCGGTAAGCCAGTCAGCAAAATCACCGTGCCGCGATGGCCGTTGCGGGCTTCACGTTGTGCCCGGCTGATGCTCGCCGTCGGCGCCTGCAGGTTATTGAGTCTGGACATGCGTCACCGGCACCGTGATGTCGCCCGCCGCCCACGCCGATTCGCGATTGGCCAACGCGGTGGCGATGGACTGGACTTCGGTGGACTGCACCTGGTCCGGCAGCGGATCGAGCCCCGCGCTGGCAAAAATCTGCCCGTACGCGTTGCGCAGATCGGCGTACGACAGGTCGCGGCGCAGATCGGCCTGCAAGGTGTTCAACTCGCCCTGAATCAAGTCCAGTTCGCCCAGCCCCGCCGCCTGATAGCGATTGCGCAGTTGGCCGACAATCTGCCCGTCAATGTCCGACAGTTGCTGATTGGTCTTGAATTGCCGCAGCGCCTCGCGGTAGTTGGCGTTGGCCACATAGAGCTGCGCCAGCACCGCAATCGACATGGCCTGGCGGCGCGCCGTGGCCACTTCTTCACCGGCCTTGGCGACGTTGATCGCCGCCGGCGCCGAGATCACGTTGAACAGGTTCCAGGTCACCTTCACGCCGTAGTCGGCCCAACCCTGCTCCACCAAGAAGGAGTTGCTGTCGTAATGCCCGCCAGCGGAAAACTCCAGCCCCGGCAGCAGACGCAGCATGGCTTTGCGGGTTTCGGCGGCGCTGATGCGGCTCTGGTAATCCTGCTCACGCAGTTCCGGGCGGCTGGTCAGGGCTTCCTGCTCCAGGCGGGCGAGGTCAACCTTGAGTTCCGGGATGACGTAGTCGTCCTGGGTCGCCAGGGTCAGTTCGGTGCCCAGCGGCAGATTGATCAGGGTCGCCAGTTCGGTTTTCGCCAGCGACAGGGCGCGGCGCTGTTCTTCGAGTTGGCGCGTGGCTTCGATCAGCGAGCGTTGATAACCCAACGCCTGGATCGGATCGCCGATGCGCTGCTGGCTCATGCTCTGGCTGTTGCCGCGCGCGGTCTCGACCCGGGACATGAGGCTGTCGATCTGCTTGAGCAAGCGCTCGGCGGCCATGGCTCGCCAATAGGCCGAGCGCACGTCCTGAACGATGGTGTTGATCACTTTGCGCCGGCGTTCCTGAACGATCAGCCGCTGGTCGCCCTGTTGCTTGGCGCTGATGTAGCTGACACCGAAATCGAGCACGTTCCAGACCATGGTCAGGTCTGCCACTTCACGATCGCGGTCCTGTGAAGTAGACGGTTCCAACGACTGAGTGCCGGTCCGCACGCTCTGGCTGCTGGAGGCGCTGACGTTGTTGCGGCCGACATAACCGGCGTCCAGCGCCATGCGCGGCAGCATGTCGAAACTGGCGAGGTCGAGTTGGCGCTTGGCCAGGGCCTCTTCCATGATCTTGAGCCGGCCTTCGAGGTTGTACTTCACCGCGCGGGCCATGGCCTGATGCAGGGTCAGCGGACCGCTGAGCGGTTCCTGCCCCTTGTACATGCTTTGCAGATCGCTTCGGGCGCGCTGTTCGCTGACGCTGCGTTCGATCGGTTCACTTTTAACGGCACATCCACTGATCGCCAGCGCGAGCAGGCTGGCGACAAACAACTGCTGACTTCTCTTCATCCTTGACTGCCCCTGGGTGACGCACTGCTTTAAGTATTTCAGGCCTGCATTTCGCTGATGCCGGCCTGTTTCAAAGCAGCGGCCAGGTCGTTGACCTGCCGTTGCTCGGTATCTTTGAGCTGTTGCAATTGCTGGACGAGGCTCGGCGCGCCAAACACGCCGCGCAGCCCCTGTGAAACATCGCCGGCCTTGATCGAATGGCTGCCAAAGGAATTCAGCGAGTCTCGCTCGTTACCGGACTCCTGATTGAACAGACTCGACAACGTGCTGGTGCTGAAAACCCCGCCATCGCCACCACCGAAACCAAGGAAGCCATGGCCTGCACCTTCGCCGCCGCTGTCGCTGCTGCTGAACACCTGCGCAATGAAACTCTGCGCCAGCGCGCCGTTGTTCATGAAGATGTCGCCCAACGGCCGGATGCCGTTGCCGATCACCCGGCTCTCGAATAACGGAGCAAACGTCAGCGGCGAGCCCAGATCACCAGAGGGCGGGGCGAAGATGATTGGTTGCAGTGGCACGTTCGGTTGATCGGTCACGATCACCGGGTCGCTGCTGAGGAACTCCGGATCCGGGGTCACCTGCACCGTAGCCGGCGCCGGCGTCGGCGCCACGACGCCTATCGCGTAGTTGTTGGAGACCGACACGGTGGCCCCCGCGTTACCCGCCAGGTCGGTGACATTGCTTGTGTCGAGGGCGATGAAGTTGCTCGGGTCACTGACATTGGCAGTTGGCGTGAAGGTCGCGGTCCAGGTCTTGCCGCCGTCGCTGCTGCTCAGGTTGGACAAGTCGCCGTTGGTCACGCTCAGGTCCGACAGGTCGAAATCACTCACGGCCTCGCTGAAGGTGAACGTCACCACCGTGCTCTGGCCGGCAGCCATGCTCGGGTTGGCGACCACGATGCTCACCGTTGGCCGGGTTACGTCCAGGGCGTAGTTGTTGGAAATAGCGATGCTCGCGCCGGCATTCCCCGCGAGGTCCTGCAAGGTGCCGGTGTCGAGCACGATCAGGTTGGTCGCATCGTTGATGCCCGCGGTCGGCGTCATGGTCGCGGTCCAGGTGATACCGCCGTCGCTGCTGGTCAGGTTCGACAGCACAGCGTTGGCCACGCTGATGTCCGACAGATCGAATCCACTCACCGCTTCACTGAAGGTGATGGTCACCGTGGTGGTTTCGCCAATGCCCAGGCGGTTGTCGGCAACCACAATGGTGGCGGTCGGCAGCGCGGTGTCGATGGCGAAATTGTTGGAGTCGGTGGTGCCCACGCCGCTGTTGCCCGAGGCGTTGGCCACGCCGGTGTTGTCGAGGGTAATCAGGTTGCTGGTGTCGGTGATGCTCGACGTCGGGGTGAACGTTGCCGTCCAGGTGACGCCGCCATCGCCCGAAGACACGTTGCTGAGCGTGCCATTTGCAATCGTCAGGTCGGCGTTGGAGAAACCGCTCACCGCTTCGCTGAAGGTGATGGTCACCGTAGCGGTTTCACCCGCCTTCAGCGCCGTGTCGGAGACCACAATAGTGGCTGTCGGCAGCACAGTGTCGATCGTGAAGTTCGCCGAGTTGGTGGTTCCGCTGCCCGTGTTACCGGCGATGTCGGTCACCCCGGTGTTGTTCAGGGTGATGAGGTTGCTGGTGTCCTTGATGCCAACCGTCGGTGTGAACGTGGCGGTCCAGGTGATGCCGCCATCGCTGCTGCTCACCGCGCTCAACGTACCGTTGGGGATGCTCAGGTCACTGTTGTCGAAACCGTTCACGGCTTCGCTGAACGTGATAGTCACCAGCGTGGTTTCGCCCGCGCTGAGGGTGCTGTCGGCGACCACAATGGTCGCGGTGGGCCGGGCTGTGTCGATGGTGTAGTTGTTGGAATCGGTGGTGCCTGAGCCCGAGTTACCGGCCAGATCCGCGATCCCCGTGTTGTTCAGCGTAATGAGGTTGGTCGCATCGTTGATGCTCGCGCTCGGCGTGAAAGTGGCCGTCCAGGTGATGCCGCCGTCGCTGCTGCTGACCGCGCTCAAGGTGCCGTTGGCAATCGTCAGGTCGGCGTTGGTGAAGCCAGTGACCGCCTCGCTGAAGGTGATCGTCACCAGCGAGGTTTGACCCACCGCCAGCGTGGGGTCAGTCACAATGATCGTCGCCGTCGGGCGCACGGTGTCGATGGCGTAGTTGTTGGAGTCGGTGCTGCCGATGCCGGTGTTGCCCGAGCCGTTTTGTACACCGCTGTTGTCCAGCGTGATCAGGTTGGTGCTGTCGGTGATGGCGCTGGTCGGGGTGAAGGTCGCCGTCCAGGTGATGCCGCCATCGCTGCTGCTCACCGCCGTCAAGGTGCCGTTGGCGATGGTCAGGTCGGCGTTGCTGAAACCGGTCACGGCCTCGGAGAACGTGATGGTCACCAGGGACGTTTCGCCGATTTTCAGCGCGTTGTCGGCAATGATAATGGTGGCCGTCGGAATCACGGTATCAATCGTGTAGTTACCAGAGTTGGTGGTGCCGCTGCCTGTGTTGCCGGAGAGGTCGGCCACACCGGTATTGTTCAGGGTGATAACGTTGGTCGCATCGTTCACACCCACTGTTGGCGTGAAGGTCGCGGTCCAGGTGATGCCGCCGTCGCTGCTGCTCACCGCGCTCAAGGTGCCGTTGGCGATGCTCAGGTCCGCATTGGTGAAACCGCTGACCGCTTCGCTGAAGGTGATGGTCACCAGCGAGGTTTCGCCGGCGGTCAGGGTTGGGTCGGCCACGACGATGGTCGCGGTAGGCCGGACGGTGTCGATGGCGTAGTTGTTGGAATCGGTGGTGCCACTGCCGGCGTTGCCCGCCAGGTCGCTGATGCCGGTGTTGTCCAGGGTGATCAGGTTGGTCGTGTCGTTGATGCTGGCGCTCGGCGTGAAGGTCGCGGTCCAGGTGATGCCGCCATCGCTGCTGCTGACCGCGCTCAAGGTGCCGTTGGCAATCGTCAGGTCGGCGTTGGTGAAACCAGTGACCGCCTCGCTGAAGGTGATGGTCACCAGTGAGGTTTCACCGATCCTCAGCGCAGTATCCGCCACGACGACGGTTGCTGTCGGACGCACGGTGTCGATGGCGTAGTTGTTCGAATTGCTGGTGCCGATGCCCACGTTGCCGCTGCTGCCTCCCTGCACGCCGCTATTGTCCAGGATGATCAGGTTGGTCGCATCGGTGATGCTGACGGTTGGCGTGAAGGTCGCGGTCCAGGTAATGCCGCCGTCGCTGCTGCTCACCGCGCTCAAGGTACCGTTGGCAATCGTCAGGTCGGCGTTGCTGAAACCGGTCACCGCCTCGGAGAACGTGATGGTCACCAGCGAGGTTTCGCCGATTCTCAGTGCGGTGTCGGCGACGACAATGGTGGCTGTCGGTGCCACGGTATCAATCGTGTAGTTACCGGAGTTGGTAGTCCCGCTGCCTGTGTTGCCGGAGAGGTCGGCCACACCGGTATTGTTCAGGGTGATGACGTTGGTCGCATCGTTCACACCTGCCGTTGGCGTGAAGGTCGCGGTCCAGGTGATGCCGCCGTCGCTGCTGCTCACCGCGCTCAAGGTGCCGTTGGCGATGCTCAGGTCGGCGTTGGTGAAACCGCTGACCGCCTCGCTGAAGGTGATGGTCACCAGCGAGGTTTCGCCGGCGGTCAGTGAAGTATCGGCCAGTACAATCGTGGCGGTCGGACGCACGGTGTCGATGGCGTAATTATTGGAATCAGTGGTGCCGCTGCCGGCGTTGCCCGACAGGTCGCTGATGCCGGTGTTGTCCAGGGTGATCAGGTTGGTCGTGTCGTTGATGCTGGCGCTCGGTGTGAAGGTCGCAGTCCAGGTGATGCCGCCATCACTGCTGCTGACGGCGCTCAAAGTGCCGTTGGCAATCGTCAGGTCCGCGTTGGTCAAACCACTGACCGCTTCACTGAAGGTGATGGTCACCAGCGAGGTTTCACCGATCCTCAGCGAAGTGTCCGCCACGACGATGGTTGCCGTTGGCCGCACGGTGTCGATGGCGTAGTTGTTGGAGTCGGTGGTGCCGCTGCCGGCGTTGCCCGACAGGTCGCTGACACCCGTGTTGTCCAGGGTGATCAGGTTGGTGCTGTCGGTGATGGCGCTGGTCGGGGTGAAGGTCGCCGTCCAGGTGATGCCGCCGTCGCTGCTGCTCACTGCCGTCAGCGTACCGTTGGCGATGGTCAGGTCGGCGTTGCTGAAACCGCTCACCGCCTCGGCGAAGGTGATGGTCACCAGCGAGGTTTCGCCGATTTTCAGTGCATTGTCGGCCACCACGATGGTCGCGGTAGGACGCACGGTATCAATGGCGTAGTTGTTCGAATTGGTCGTGCCGGTGCCAGCATTTCCGGACAGATCGTTGATCCCGGTATTGTTCAGGACGATCAGGTTGGTCGTGTCATTGATGCTGGCGGTCGGTGTGAAGGTCGCGGTCCAGGTGATGCCGCCATCGCTGCTGCTCACCGCCGTCAATGTGCCGTTGGCGATGGTCAGGTCGGCGTTGGTAAAACCACTGACCGCTTCGCTGAAGGTGAACGTCACCAGCGAGGTTTCGCCGATGCTCAGCGCCGTGTCGGCCACGACGATGGTCGCGGTCGGACGCACGGTATCAATGGCGTAGTTGTTCGAGTCGGTGGTGCCGCTGCCGGCGTTGCCCGCCAGGTCGCTGACACCGGTGTTGTCCAGGGTGATCAGGTTGGTCGAGTCAGTAATGCTGGCCGTCGGAGTGAACGTGGCCGTCCAGGTGATGCCGCCATCGCTGCTGCTCACCGCCGTCAAAGTGCCGTTGGCAATCGTCAGGTCGGCATTGGTTAGACCGGTCACGGCCTCGTTGAAGGTGATGGTCACCAGCGAGGTTTCGCCGGCTTTGAGCGCCGTGTCGGCAAACACGATACCCGCAGTCGGGCGAGCGGTATCGACGACGTAGTTATTGGAATTGGTGGTGCCGACGCCAGCAGTACCCAGGCCGTTGATCACCCCGGTATTGTCGAGGGTGATGACGTTGGTCGTGTCGGAAATACTGGCGGTTGGCGTGAACGTTGCCGTCCAGGTGATACCGCCGTCGCTGCTGCTCACTGCGCTCAAGGTGCCGTTGGCGATGGTCAGGTCCGCGTTGGTGAAACCGGTCACCGCTTCGGAGAAGGTGATGGTCACCAGGCTCGTTTCGCCGATGCTCAACGTGCTATCGGCGACCACAATGGTTGCGGTCGGCGGCGGTGCATAGGCGGTGTTGAGTATCCCGCCGTCGTTGTAGATTGCCGCCACGGCGGTCGGCGAGGTGCCAATTGTCCCCCCGCCCTGCGCAGTACCACCGGCACCGCTGCCCGCGGCATTACCGGCCAGGGCCGCGAAGTTGGCGGCGGTGATCAGCAACGTGCCCTTGTTCCAGATCGCACCGACGCCCCGGCCGCCGATGCCGCCGTTGGAGGCGTTGCTGCCTTGGCCACCGCCACCGCCGCCGCCACCACCGGCGCCGATGTTGTTGGTAATGTTCGACGTGCCGATGATGGTGATAACACCGGAGCTTGCGTTGTAGATCCCGCCCGCCGCGTTGCCGCCGGCGCCACCGACCTTGTCCCAACCGGCGCCGCCGCCACCGCCGCCAATGGAAATCGTGCCATTGGTGGCCGTCGCACCGTTACCGCCGTTGCTGTAGTAGGAAACGCCCACGCCGCCAGCCCCGCCAGTGCTAGTGCCGCCGCGACCGCCCATGTGGGTCGCGTCGTAACCGCCGCCGTAACCACCAACGCCACCGCTGCCTGCCTGGCCGCCCAACGTGCCGGTGCCCGGCCCGGCCGAACCGCCGTGCCCGCCACCCTGGCCGCCCAAACCGCCACCGCCGCCACCGCCACCGCCGTAAAACGCCCCCGTGACACCGCCGCCGCCACCGCCGCCAGAGGCAGCGTTTGACGTCACGGTCACGTTGTTCAGCGTCAGGACCCCTGCGTTGAAAATCCCCCCGGCCATCGAGCCCGTGGCGCCGTAGCCACCGTTGCCGCCCGTGCCCGACACCAGGCCACGGGTGATCACCAGACCATCGAGCGTCACGGTTTTGCCCGCCGCAATTTCAATCACCCGGGTCCTGTACTGACCGTCGAGAGTCACATCCGCCACACCGTCGTTGTTCAAGTCGCCATCAACGATGATGTTCTTGTTGATCAGCAGTTCGGAGGTCAACTGCACCGTCATGCCGGTGCTGAAAGTGACGGTATCGCCGTTCTGCGCCGAAGCGATGGCGGCACGCAACGAGCCCACGCCGGTGTTGGCATTGTTGGTGGCCGTCCAGCTCGCCAGGCCCCACTGATAGTCGCTCATGGCCATTTTCGACAGCACGTTGGCGCTTTCGATATTGCCGGTGGCGATCTCCAGATCCCAGTCGCCACCCACGCCGGTACGGTTGCTGGACGCCGCCACATCACGGCCGGTCAATTGCGCCAGGGAATCGACGAAGTTCAAACCCCGTTCACCCTCGGCGGTGTAGCAGCCGTAGATCAGGATGTCGCCGCCGACGTTCATGTCCTTGCCGATTTCCGCCAGCACCGCGCTGCGGGCCGCGACGTTGTCGGCAGACAGGTAACTGTTCCCCAGCCACAGATCGCCCGCATTGCCGTGGGCGATGATCTGCACCGAGCTGATGCCCTGATGGGTGTCCAGGTAATCGGCAATCTGCTGCAAGCCGTCCTTGGTGGCATCGAGTTGAACCACCTGAGTACCGGGCGCCACACCTTTGAGCAGGCTGTCGGCATCCTTGACCCGGGAATCGACGAACACCACGCTCTGTCCCGGCACGGCAACGGGCGCCACGGCGGGCGTGGCATCGGCCTGGCCGTGGGTGTCCTGGCTGGCGGCCGGTTTCTCCGCAACGGGCGGCTTGGCCGCGTCGGCCGTGGTGTGGCTGTCAGCCTGGGCGGTATCGGCCACCGTGGCCGCGACCGCGCCGTCGAACAGCATTCGCGGTTCCAGGGACATGATCATTGGAGAGGCCAGCGCTCGTGCGCCTTTGGTAATCCGTGACTTGCCGTTGCTCCACCACATGTTACTCACCCGGACTCGAACGTTTTTTCTGCGTAGACGAAAACGCCGCGATCAACTGATCGCAGCATCGGCTTTCATACGAATGACATTGGCGGCGCTGGCAGAGCCATCGAGCCAGAAGGACAATTCTGCGTACTGCTTGAACAAATCCGGCGGCAGAATCGTGCGCCGCGATTGCAACTCGACTTTGGGTTTGACCTTGTGCAGGCCGGACACGCCGAGGGCTTGATCGAACTCCGGCGCATCGTAGGCCAGGTGGTCGAAATCGTGCTCGAACCAGGGTTCGCCAATGAAGTCGTAGACCAGCCGCATCACCCGGTCAGGCGCCTGGGTCAGCAGGTCGTAATCGACGATCAGCAGCGAGTCGGCGTGTTCACCGTAATAGGCTTCCTTGAGCGCCGCCCAGGCAAAACCGACCAGGCGATTGCGTTGGGCGAGGGTTTCGCAGCGGCTGTAAACCGTGTTGCGTTCGACCGCATCGCCGAACAGCTTGGTGTTTTCAAAAGGGTTGGCGCGATAAAGACGCTCGATGCTGTCCATGACCCAGGCAACGTTGCGCACACAGGCAATGACCTTGGCTTGCGGGAACAGATCGCTGATGGCCGGCAGGCGCGAACTCCACAAGCGGTTGGTGTCGAACACCACCGGTTTGTCGGCCTTGTCGGCGTAGAAGGAGTCAAACAGGCCGCGAAGCAAACGGCGACGCAGGTCGGTATCGATCACCGCGCCGAACTCGCTGCCGGCGCTGCATTGTTCGAGGACACCGGAAAAGAGTGAGCCGACGGGGCTGGTCATGCCGGCATGGAAACGCGGGTTCTGCAAAAGGATTGCAGAAAGCAGGGTCGAGCCCGAGCGCGGCAAGCCGGAAATAAAATGGAACTGCTGCAATCCCTTCACCCTAGTCATAAGTCCTTTATGTATGACGGAGCGTAGACCATGAATGGCCTTAGAAGTAGTGGTGTTTTGATATCAAATCGAAGTTACGGCGCTGACTAAAACGCGTTTTTTATTACTGCTTGTGAGGTGAATCGTTTAAGCATTCCACCGGCTCAATGCAGTACGAACAATCGCGCAGTGGCGCCTCCCGCCTGTGTTTCGCCCGAGCGCTGCCAGCCTGAGGGCAACGGCGCGAATTCGTCCGGAACATCGACGGTGCCAATCAGCCAGACTCGGCCACTGCCCTTGGGCAAGCGGTCGAGACTGTCGAGGTACGTGTCCTGAGTCACCAATGTGCCAAAGCCATAGGCGTTCGGCCGGCTCGAAGCGCCATTGGCCAGCGGCGGAGTGAACAGCAGCGGCTTGGCCTCGGTGCGGTTGTAATAGACGTAACTGAGGTACCAGAGCATGTCGCTGGTGACGATCCGGTCACCGGTCACGAAGTGCTGGTTCACGTAGTCGACCATGACGTTGATCTGATCATTGGTGTCCACCGTGGCGTTGTTCTTCAAACCCACCAGTTCAACACCGACAAACAGCACCAGCACCGTCACGGCCAGCACCCGAAAGCCTGAATACAGACGATCAACCGCCAGCGCGACAATCATCGGCAGCCCCAGGGCATACGCCGTCAGGTAGCGCTCGATGAACACCGGCGTGATAAACGAAACCCCGAACACCAGCAGCAACGGCAACGCCGTGTAGATCACCAGCAGGGCGCTGCCACGAAAGACACTGCGGTCCCGCGCCAGCGCCACCCCCACAATGGCCAGCAACGCCAGCGGCATCGCGATGAACATCAGCGTCGGCAGGTTCTCGCCATCGTCCTGGATCAGAAACGACCAGAACATCGAAGGCAACGAGCCAAACGTGACAGGCGTTTCCCAGCCCACATCGCCGTTGGCCTTGAGTTGATCCAGGTGCTGGAGCAGATCGATCAGGCTCGGCGCCCACGGCAGGTACAACAACACGATCGCGACATTCGCCAGCCACCAGCCGGGGCGTTGGACATGGCGCAAGCGATGCCCCGGCTGGACGCGGATCAACCCCAGATACAGCCAGTGGCAGAGCACGCACAGGGCCGTGAAGTAGTGGGTGTAGAACGCAGCAGTCATCAACAGCACATACGCCACCAGATATCGCCTGCGATGCGGGCGCCTGATCCAGTAGGCCAGGGCAATCGTCGCGCCGATCAGCCACAACCCCAGCAGCGAATACATGCGCACTTCCTGGCTGTAGCGCACCGCCGTAGGCAACAGTGCCAAGAGGAAACCGGCCAGCAGCGCTGCACGGCGAGTGGCGAGCAAATCCATCAGCCAGACGCCGAGCCATACCGTGACGATGCCGGGCAAGGCGCTGAGGCAGCGGATCGAAAAAATGCCATCGCCGAACAACCCGACCCAGCCATGCAGCAGCAGGAAATACAGCGGAGGGTGCACGTCATGGGCCGCATGGACCCAGATGTCGGCCACTGAATACTGACTCAGCAGCAGGCTGGACCCTTCATCACCCCAAATGGCGGCCGCCGTCAGGTCGTAGAAACGCACCAGCGCCGCCAACGTCAGGATCGGCAACAGCCAGTGCTCCTGCGCCCAGCGCAACCAGCGCTGAACAATCGCCCAGATGCCGGGTGCGGCGTGCGGCTCATGGGTGCCGCCAAACGGTGTTTCTCTGCGCGCCTCCATTACCCCCCTGAAACAGCCCTCGACCACCCTGCCTGTTGATCACTTTAGGACGGCGCCGGTTCGTCGTCGATGCCGGTTTTGCGACCAGCGACATTCGGCCGTGAGGCGCATCAACTACGCTCTGGTTTGGCGTGACTCAGCCAGGGAAATGAATGGAGTCGGCTGATCGCAACGATGGGGCCGGATGTCCGGACCACGCTTGTGGCGCGCCAGACAACTAACCTGAGGGATGAGGAACTATGGAAGTATTCATCGGCACTATCCAGCCTTTCGCCTTTAACTACGCGCCCAGCGGCTGGGCCTTGTGTAATGGCCAGACGCTCGCAATCCAGCAATACAACGCAATGTTCGCGCTGCTGGGCGTCAACTTCGGAGGCAATGGCGTCTCCAACTTCATGCTGCCCAACCTGCAAGGCCGAATGCCGGTGTGCATGGGTAACGGGCTGAACCTGACCCCACGCGTCATCGGCGAGTTCTCCGGGACCGAGAACGTCACCGCGACCATCACCAACCTGCCCAATCACACCCACGCCCTGTCCGGGCTGACGGCCACTACCACCCTGCAACTGGCCAGCCCGGCGAGCAACCCGGTCACCACCCCCACCGCGACCAACTCGTACATCGGCGCTTCCGGCGGCGGACCGGGCTCGGCGAGCATTTACTCCGATCAGCAAGGTGCGGCGGCCGTGCCGCTCAAGGGTGTGGCCACGACGGTCACCGGGGAAATCTCGTCCGCCGGCGACGGCCTGCCCATGGAAACGATGAACCCGTTCCTGGTGCTGAACTTCAGCATTGCCCTGGAAGGGCTGTTCCCTTCGCGCGGTTGAAATCCGGCCGGGGGATTCAACGCCCCCGGTCACTTTCATTTTGGGAGTGACGCCATGCTGCAACAGGTTCAACACCAACACTTTCAGACACTGCTGGGCAAGACTCGCACGCTGCGGTTGCCGGATGGCAGTGAGCTGCCGATCCATATCGACAGCCTTGAAGAATCACCCCGGGCGCGGATGCCGAAAAGCGAGCGCATGCCGTTCCGGGTCGAGTTCAACAGCCTGCAACCCACAGAGTTCGTAGATGGGTTGTGTGCGCTGGAGTTACCGGAACTTGGCCACGTGGAGGATATTTTTGTCTCGCGGGTGCCCGCCATGGGCAGGGATCCGGGCGTGGGTTACTTCTACATCGCATTCAACTGAACACACCGGGATCAAAATGTGGGAGCGGGCTTGCTCGCGAAAGCGGTGTGTCTGGCAGCGTTTTGTCGACTGACACACCGCCTTCGCGAGCAAGCCCGCTCCCACATTGAGGTTCGGCGGTGCGCTCAGCCATTCGGATACCACACCAACCGCTCCGCCGCCGGATTACGCTCTTCAACCTGAAACCCCAGCGCCAGGTAATGCTGGCGCGCGTGGGCATTGTTGGCCCAGACCACCGTGGCCACCGGGCAGCGAATCTGCTGCGCTGCTTTCTGCACCCCTTGCAGCACCGCCCGACCGTAACCCTGGCCACGAGCCTGCGGGATGAACGCCAGGTACAGCACGCGGATTTCATTGGGACCAAAGTCGGTGGTCAACGCACCGATGGCCGTGTCGAGTTTTTCGATCACGTAGTGCATCGCGTTGGGGAAGTGCTCTCCCAGCCCTTGTTCCTGTACCTGGAATTGCTGGGTGATGACCTGCTCAACCACCTCTCGCTCGCCGTCGATCCATTGCAGATCCGGTCGTGCCGATTGATAAAGCCTGTGCAGAAAAGGTCCATCGTTAACGCGCGACGGCCGCACCACCAAACCGTCGGCCACCACAGAATCCGTGCTCGCCATCGCTGCTCTCCCTAGAAACCGCTTTCCCTGACACCCAACGCGGCCATTCGCCGCCAGGCAACGCCCAGCAATGACTCGCCGCTCCCCTGCAACACCACCACGCCACGCAAAGGTTGAAGCGGCGTCGGGGTGGCCTCGAGGGTGTTCAGCCGCGCGCCGTATTGTCCCTGTACCGGCTCGGCCCGCTGCGAGGCATCCCGGCGCACGGCAATCGGCCCGTGGTGATCGGAGGTCAATGCCTCCTGATCGACATAGGTCGCACCGTTGGTGTCGATTTCGGTCAATTGCACCGCGATCGCCGGGTGCATCGGATCATCGGCGATAAACCGCCCACTGGCGCCCGGTGCAACACGCCACAACTCAGCCTCGGCCAGATAACCCCGCAGCCGTGCGCCGTCTTCCACCACCCGCGCCAACGGATCGTTGGGCGACAACCAGCGGCCGGCGGATAACTGCGGCAACAGATCACGCACCTTGCCCGCCTGTGGTGCCCGAATCAGCAGCCGCTCCCGTTGCGCAGCCAACCCACGGTACTCGGCCACGGCCTCCGCCAGGCGCTGCTCGACAATGCCCGCATCGGCGGCGGTTTCGCTGCGACTTGCCTGGCGGCGCATCTGCAATTGCTGGATCTGGATTTCGCGACGGACGATGGCCTGGCGCGAATCCAGGTCCGGGGACACCAATTCGATCAGCACATCGCCCTGAGCCACCACCTGCCCGTCACTGACGTTCACTTGCTTGACCCGCGCCGCCACCGGCGCATGCAAGGTACTGACGCGCCCGGCCTCGAGCATCGACGGCAGTTCCACGGCACTGCGCCAGGGCAGCGCCAGAAACAGTACAAGCGCGGCCAGCCCCAACGCACTCAACAACACCCGCGACACATGGGCGTGCTCACGCTGGCTCCACCACTCGCGCCACTCGCGCACGATAGGCAGAAAGATGAACCACACCAGCTCCACCAGCATCAGGAAAATCCCCAGGAGCTTGAAGAACAAGTGGTACACCGCCAGCGCAATCCCGAAAAACAGCACCGCGCGCCACAACCACGTTCCATACCCCCAGACCAGCAAACGCCGCCGCATCGTCGGCGACCAGGGTTCCGGAGCCGGGGCGCCATAGCCGAACAAGGTCTCACGCAGATGCCAGCGGCACAGGGCAAAGGCTCGCCCTTGCAGGTTCTCCACGTCCCAGAAATCACTGAGCAAAAAGTAGCCGTCGAACCGCATGAACGGGTTGAGGTTGATCACCAGCGTGGTAATCCAGGTGGCACTGGCGAGCATGAACGCCGCCGTGCGCGCCGGCCCGTCGGGCAACAGCGACCAGGCGAGCAGCGCGATACTCGCCAGCAGCAGTTCGGCCAACACGCCACCGGCCCCGATCAGCAAGCGGGCACGTCGATTATTGACCCGCCAGGCATCGCTGACGTCGGTGTAGAACATCGGCAGCAGCACCATGAACGCCACGCCCATGCTTTGCACCCGACAACCCGCGCGCTTGGCCATGAACGCGTGGCCGAATTCGTGGCACAGCTTGGCAAAGAACAACGCCACACCGAAGGCCAGCGCGCCACCCAGGCTGAACAAATGGGGGAAAGTCGCGATGAATCGCTGCCAATCCCGGGACACCAGAAATACCCCCAGGATCAGTGTTGCCGGCAATCCGAAGCGCAGCGTTTGCGGACCAAATCGCGACAGCCAGGGCCAGGCGCGATTGAGAAAAGCATCCGGCCGCCAAAGAGGAATCCGGAAAAACAGGTACTGATGCAACAAGACCTGCCACCACGACTGATGCTGGGCGGCGGCTTTCAAGTTGTAACTTTCACGCTGCTGCGGGTCGAGGGCGCTGATCAGATCGTGGCTGCGCAGAAAGCTCAGCAGTTGCTCCAGATCGCTGCCGGCCAACGGCAAACCCGGCTCGCGATTGGCGGCGTGCAGTATTTTTTCGGGATCGCCCAGGGACCAATGTCGCAGCAAGCGCATCGCCGCCACCCCGAGCTTGAAATAGCGACCGCGCACCGGGTCGGCCAACGTCCAGCGCGGCGAGCCATCCAGCGCCGGTGAAGCGGGCGTCAGTTGCAAATCCGCACGCAGGCTCGGCAGGCTCATCTACAGGCCCACGCTCTGGCGCAAACCGGCCAGTGGTTTACGTAACAGGTACAGCGCCAGGGGCGCGCGATCGCCGAAGATTTTCGCCGTCCCTCGCAAGCCGATGCGCGGCGGCGCCTGATCGAAACTGGCATCGAGCCGATAGGCCAACTGCCCGCCGGAAGTGGGTTGTGCTTCGTATGCGGCGCGCTCGAGCCGGGCCGAATGCCGTTGCAACGGATCACTGTCGAGGAACAGCGCGACTTGCGCACCCGGCTCCAGGGAAATCGCATCGCTCACCGCCAGCTCGATACGCAGTTCGGCCTGGCTCGGGTCGGCGATTTCCATCAGCCGTTCGCCGGTCTGCACCGGTTTGCCGGTCCAGCGTTCGGCGTCGGCGAACACCGCGATACCGTCGCGCTCGGCCCGCACTTCGCTGCGTTTGAGCAATTCACGGGCGTAGTCCCGTTCGGCGCGTTTTTGTTCGACGCGCGCCGCCAGCAAGTCAATCTTCGAACTGGACTCGGCATCGGCAAACGAGCGCTGGGAATTGGCTTTCAATTCAGCTTCGGCAACGCCCAACGCGCGTTCGGCCACATCAGCCTGAGCCTTGAGGGTGGTGCCTTCGAAGCGCAGCAATGGGTCGCCGGTTTTCACGGTCTGGTTGGGTTTGACCAGGAACTCGGCGATCACGCCGTCCAGCGGCGCAGCCACGACGCGCCCGCCCAATGGCACTACTTCGGCCGGCGCCAGCACCGATTGGCGCACCGGGATCAACATTCCGAGCACCAGCAGCACGATCAACGCGACCTGACGTTTTCGGGTCCAGCGCAGTCGCCAGGGCTTGTGCGGTTGCAGCGCCAGCCAGGCGTGACTGTAAGTGTCGCCGAGTTGCGACAGCAGCACTTGTTCCGCCGGGTTCCACGGTAAATCCCGGGCCAGCCACAGTCCGCCGAACACTTCGCTTTGGTGATCGATCAGCGGCAACCAGAACACCTGGGCGGCGGACAGACTTTGCCAGTCCGCCTGAATCGATTCGCTGAGCAGATCGGGCGCAATCACCCGCGCCTGCTTCAGCACATCACGCTTGAACAACTGCGCCACGGCCTGCTCGACGAACGCCACGAACGGCGCGTTCGGGTCGACGGTACTCACGCCCGTCACCGCGTGCACCTTGCCGGCAATCAACAACGCGGCATGACGAAAACCGAACAACGCCTGAGCGTCATTGACCAGGCTGTAGGCCAGTTGCGACGGAGTGCGTGCGGCGCGGGTCTGGCGCTCAAGATCGAGAAAGCGGGCGAAGACCTGCTCCGCGCCGCCGCTGACCGGAGCGTTCACTTGAGCTCCGCGAAACGCGCCGTGCCGCTCATGCCGGCCAACAAACCAGAGGCATTGGGCAACGTCGCGACCAACAGCAAGGTCTGGCTGCCCTCGTCAATTCGCGCCCCCAGTCGTTTGACCGTGGCATCCAGTGGCCGGCCGGTTTCATCGGGGACAAAACTGAACGTCTGGCCGGGCTTGAGTTTGCCCATCCAGCGCGACGGCACCAGCAAATGGATTTCCAGGGTGCGGTTGTCGACTACATCCAGCAACGGCGCGCCGGCGGCAACGCTTTCAAAACGCTGAACCTTGCGCTCCACCACTTGGCCATCAAACGGCGCAACCACGCTGCAGCGTTTGACCTGAACCTGATACACCTGAGATTGCGCCTGCGTCTCGCTGAGCCTTGCCTCGGCCCGCGCCACTTCGAAGCGCCCGACCGAATTCAACGCCGCCAGTTGTTTGTTGTGAGCCAACTCCTCACCGGCCCCACGGCTCGCAGCCTGCGCCGCATTGAGCTGCGCCTGATAAGCCGAACAATCGAAACGCGCCAGCGTATCGCCCTTCTTGAACGACTCGCCCTCACTGAACGGCAACTCGACAATCCGCCCGGACAACTCACTGGCAAGCATCGCCTGATCCCTGGCCCGCAACACACCACGGGCCTCGGTGCTGGCTGCCGAACCGCCGCTGCCGACGGTGCTGCTGTCCAGCAGCGGATCGTCTGGCACGGGCGTTTGCGCCTGAGCGGTACACGTTAAAATGGTCAATCCGATAACCCACACACGAACTCGTCGCATAACCGTAACTCCCTGACGGATGAGCGGAGTCTATGACAGCGTGGGTGAGCGTCAAGTGGGTGGAGTTTATTGGTAGGAAATGTCTGGTTTCAAATTGATAACTATTTCCCGTGGAGTGGGCTGATCACCCATGCGATGAGTACATGGAATTAAATCCCACACGAAATGGGGAACTTCCACTCGGCCAAAAATGAAAGTAGTCACAGACATTCACATCCCTACACACTCGCTGTCACCGGAACCTTAAAGTCGCAACAATTGTTAATAGTTGAAGCCCGAAGCACCTTGACCATTTGCCAGGCAAATACACAAAACTGAGTTGCCGGCGGTGGAGAAACATCCAGCGAAGTAGAGTTCGGTCAGACAATGGTTGACGCATATCGCGGACCCCATTTAGGATCAACCCACTACTCAACCCCGTACGCAGAGATTCAGTTCTCTGGCCGTTGGGGTGAAAAAACCGGCTTCGGCCGGTTTTTTCGTTTCTGAGGATTGAATTTGTGCGCACTGCGTTCTTTGTTGACGGCTACAACGTGTTCTACGGATTGCTGGCCGGCACGCCATACAAATGGCTAAACCTGCCGCGGTTACTGACGCATATTGCCAATATCGAGAATCCTCAAAGCGTCCTCGCCTCAATCGATTACTTCACCTCTTCCGTCAAACCTGAGCTGGCTACTCGTGGCAGGATTTCAAAAGAGGCTCAAGACACCTACGTTCGCGCCCTGAGAGCCAGCAATGTGACTGTTCATTATGGCCGTCACCAACTTGAGAGGGCCGCAGCGCCACGTTTTATCGACAAAAAAATCGCTGCCTCACGCCAGGATAAAGTCGCGATATGGAAACTCGAAGAGAAAGAAACCGACGTCCATATCGCAATCAGCATGTACCGCACGGCCGCCAGGCAGGCCAACATTCACATGACTGAACACATACAGCAATTCGTTCTGGTATCCGGAGATACCGACATGACTCCCGCGTTACGCGCTATCCGAGAGGACTTCCCGCAAGTGACCGTGGGCGTGGTTCTTCCATGCCGGACCGGATTCAAACGCTCTCCACACGGCTCGCTGATAGAACATTCCCACTGGATGCGCCGAGTCGTCTCCTCAGAAGAGTTGCACTCGCACCAGTTTCCGCCCCGAGTCCCCACCCACAAAGCACCCGCGATCAAACCGGATTACTGGTAGCGCCCTCTACTACCGGATACACCGACTCCCATCCCCCACCCAACGCCTTGTACAACCCGACCATCGCCAGCGACACTCCGGTCGAACTTTCGACCCATTGCTGCTGAGTCGCCAGCAATTCACCTTGCACGGTGAGTACGTTGACGAAATCCACCACGCCTTCCACGTACTGCTGTTGCGCGGTGCGCAGGGCGATCTGGTTTTGGCGTACGGCTTCGGCGAGGCTGTCGCGGCGCAGTTGGCTGGCGTTGTAGGCGGTCAGTTGATCGTCGATTTCGTGCCAGGCGCGCAGCACGGTTTGTTGGTAGGCGATGGCGGCTTCCTGTTGTTGCGCTTCACGCAAATTCAGCACACCGCGCAGGCGACCACCGTCGAACAGCGGCAGACTGAATTGCGGGCCGATGCCGAAAGCACGTGAGCCCCATGAGCCGAAGTCGCTCAGTTGCATGGCCTGCGAACCAAGGTTGCCCGACAGGGTGATGCGCGGATAGAAATCGCCCTTGGCCACGCCAATGTTTGCGGTGGCGGCATGCAAGCGGGCTTCGGCCTGGCGGATGTCCGGGCGGCGCTCGGCCAGTTGCGACGGCAGGCCGATGGCGACCTGACGCGGGGTTTGTGGCACCGGCGCGTCTGTGGATAACTCAGCGTGCAGCGCTTGCGGCGGCTCGCCCATCAACAGGCTCAGCGCGTTGATCAGTTGCGACTGGCGCTGCTCCAGTGCCGGCAAGCGCGATTCGATGGCCGCGACTTGCGCGGCGGCTTCGGCGACATCCAGGTCGGTGGCGACACCGTCGGCCAGGCGCAGTTGCGACAGCTTCAGGCTGTGGCGGGCGACGTCGAGGTTCTGCTCGGTGACGGCTCGTGTGCTTTGCACGCCGCGCAGTTGAATGTAGTCCTGGGCGGTTTCGGCGAGCACCGACAGCAGCACGCCGCGCTGGTCGTTTTCCGCGACTTCAAGGGTGGCGTCAGCCGCTTCGGTTTCACGTCGCACACGCCCCCAGAAATCCAGCTCCCAGGAGGCCGAGAAACCTGCGTCCCACAGGTTGAACGCCGAGTCACCGTGGTGCCCCGACGGATCGCTCAGGCCTTCACCGCTGTTGCGTTTGCGCCCGTAGCTGCCGGTGGCGGCGGTGTTGGGATAGCGTTCGGCGGTGATCACCTGGCGCGCGGCGCGGCTTTGCTGCAAACGGCTGCTGGCGAGTTTCAGGTCGAGGTTGTCGGTCAGAGCGCGTTGGGTCAGGGCCGAGAGTTTCGGGTCCTGGAAAACTTCCCACCAGCGTTCGTCCATGTCAGCGGTTTTCACTTCACTGGCGGCGGCTTTCGACGGTTTCGACCATTCGGTAACTTGCCGGGCTTGAGGCTTCTGGAAGTCAGGGCCGACGGTGCAGGCGGTGAGGCTCATGACGAGCAAGGCGCAAAGGGTGAGTTGAAGCTGACGGCCTCTTCGCGAGCAGGCTCGCTCCCACATTGAGGTTGAGTCATGCACACAATCACTGCTCAAAAGGAGATCCCCTGTGGGAGCGAGCCTGCTCGCGATGAGGCCAGCCCGGTTAACAAACATCTTCATCGTTGCGCAACCTCATGCTTCCCGGTTTCAGCCGTATCAATACTCGCCTCCACCGACATCCCCACCCGCAACCGCTCAGCCAATGGCTGCCCCGGATCGAGGACGATTTTCACCGGAATCCGCTGCACAACCTTGGTGAAATTGCCGGTCGCGTTGTCCGGTTTGATCGACGCGAAAGTCACCCCGGTGGCCGGAGCAATGCTCTCGACACGACCGCGCAACGCTTCGCCGCCAAGGCTGTCGACGCGCACCTGCACACCCTGCCCCGGCTGCACCTCGGTCAGTTGGGTTTCCTGGAAATTGGCGACCACATACGCTTGCGCCAGTGGTACCACGGCCAGCAGCTTGCTACCCGGCGTGACATACGCACCGACACGCACCGCACGCTCGCCCACCATACCGTCCTGCGGCGCGACGATGCGCGTATAGGACAGCTCGTAGCTGGCCATTTCCAGTGCCGCTTGCGCCCGTTTCAATCCACCGTCGGCGGCGTCACGTTGGGCCGTGAGGATCTCCACTTGCTTGCGCTCCGCCGACAGTACCGCTGTGGCATTGGCTAACCGGGCGCTGGCTTGATCAATGCGCGTACGTGCTTGCTGAGCATTCTGAACCGTACCCGCGCCAACGCCGGCAAGGTGGTTGTAGCGGTTCAATTCATGCTCGGCGAACGCCATTTCAGCCTTCGCCGACACCACCGTGGCTTGCGCCTGCGCAATCACTGATGTCTGGCGCTCAAGGGTCGCCCGAGCGTTTTGCAGTTGCGCCCGCGCCACCAGCGTTTCGGCGTCGGCGGCTTGAGCGGCAGCGCGCAGGTCACGGTCATCGATCAGCGCCAGCAACTGCCCGGCCTTGACCTGCTGATTGTCTTCCACCAGCACTTCCTTGATGAACCCGGCGACGCGAGGCACGACCAACGTGAAGTCGGCAGAGACAAAGGCGTCATTGGTGTTCTGTTGCGCGCGCTTGCCAAAAACTCCCGGCGCCAGCAGATACACCAGCACGCCGACCGCCACCACGGAGGCCATTGCGACGGCGATTTTTTGCTTGGATTGAGTCGTCATAAAAACCTTCTGTTTCAGTGAAGCATTCATGTCGGCGCACGCGGCGGATAGATCCGCGTCGGCAGCCAGAAAATCAACAGGATCAGCGCCAAGGCGACACCGCTCATACACAGATAAAGGTCCGAGGCGGTCAGCACCACGGCTTGCTCATGCAGCCGGTGGGCAAGGCCCGCGCTGTCGCTGTCGGCCAGTGGCGAGTTGCCGAGACGGTCCACCAGCATGGTCGAATGAAAATGCAGCCGCGATGTGGTCAGCGCGTCGATTACGCCAGTCGCGATCACCGCCGACAGGCCTTTGACGGTGTTGAACCAGGCCGAAGCGAACGGCCCTTCCATCGGGCTGATGCTGCCGGTCGAGAGCATCAACAGCGGCAACACCGCCATCGGTTGACCGAAGATTTGCAGCAGTTGCAGCACGTAGAAATCGTCGCGAATCCACGCCGATGTCAGTTGCGAGCCACCGATGCACGACATCGCCAGCATGCTCAGGCCGATCCCCAACACCCAACGACAATCGACCCAGCGCAAGTTGCACAACGCCGCCACCAACGGCAGTGCGAGCAACTGTGGCAGCGCCGCCAGCAACATGACCGGTGCAGTCTGCACCGGACGATAACCCTGGACCTGCGCGAGGTAACTGGACGGAATGATGATCACCGCCAGCAAAATCACCAGCACACCCGCCAGGGTCAGCAAGGCGAACGACAGGTTGCGGATGCCGAGCATCTGCATCTTGAAAAAAGGCGTCGGCTGCGACCATTCGTTGATCAGGAACAGCACCAGCAACACCAGCCCTCCGCCGAGCAATCCGCAGATCAGGGTCGACTCGAACCAGTCCAGCCGATTGCCCTGCAGGATGCCGATCACCAGCATGCAGATCGCCGGAAAACCCAGCAGCAGTCCGCGCCAGTTGAACTGCTTGAAACGCTCAAGGCGCAGCGGATCCTGGGGCAAGCCGTAGGCCACCGCTGCCATGGCGAGCAGGCACGGCGCGATGATTTGCCAGAACGTCCATTGCCAGCCGACATGCTCGGTCCACAACCCGGCCAGCGGCGTGCCGAGCCCCGGACCGAAGGTGGCCGTAAGGGCATACCCGGCAAGACCGTAGAGCTTCACGTTGGCCGGTAAAAAACGCAGGGCGACGGTCATCAACATCGGCGGCAAGGCACCGCCCGCCAGGCCTTGCAAAGTGCGCATGAGCAGCAGGCTTTCGTAGTTCGGGGCGAACGGACACAGCACGCCCAACAACGTGAACACGCTGATCGCGCAGAGGGTGAAGCGCCGCAACGAGAACGTCACCGAGCACCACGGCGCGAACGCCATCGCGGCCACCGAGGTCGCGGTGTAACTGGCGACCAGCCAGGTACCTTCGTCATAGCCGATGGCCAATGCGCCGCGAATATCGGCGAGGGCGACCTTGGTCACCATCTCGTTGAGGCTCGACACCAGCACCGCCAGCAAAACACCCACCAAGCCGATGATGATTCGCGGACCGAAGACCGGTGGCGTCACGGCGACCGTTGGGCTGGCCACGGCGAGAGGTGCCGGGGCCGTGAGGGAAGTCATTACTGCAAGCTCCGGGATGTGAATGTCGGAGCATTTTAAGAAGCGCGAGACCTGACGAAAATCAACTTATCGGCAGCTTATAAGTGCGCTCCACGCAGCAATACAAAACCCTGTAGGAGCCGGCTTGCTGGCGATAGCGGTGTATCAGTCGATGAAGATGTTGAATGAAAAATCGCTATCGCCAGCAAGCCGGCTCCTACAGGGGTCCGTGTTCAGTCTGACGTGGGTTGCGCGGCCAGCCATGTCGCATCGCAACACGCCTTGAGGGTTTCACGCATCCAGCGATGCGCCGGGTCTTTGTCAAAACGCGGGTGCCAGGCCTGGGTCAGCATGAGGGTCGGCAACGGGATCGGCAGGGTGAACGAGCGCAATTTCAAGCCCAGCCGCCGCACGCTCAGCAGCGCTTCCTTGGGCACCGGCAGAATCAGATCGGAATCAGGCAAGGCAAACATCGCCGCATGGAAACTCGGCGCGATCACCGCCACTCGCCGCTCCAGGCCCAAGGCATTGAGCGCGGTATCGATCGGGCCGCGAGCAATCCCGCGCCGGGACATGCTGATGTGAGAAAACCCGGCAAAACGCTCGGCGGTGATTTCTTCGTCGAACAGCGGATGGTCTTCGCGCACCAGGCCGACAAAATGGGTGGAGAACAGGTTCTGGACCTTCACTTCCGGCATCAGCGGCCGATTGTTGCTGACGCTCAGATCGATGCGCCCTTCACGCAACGCTTCGTCATCCCCATCGCCCTCCGGAACGAAGCGCAATTCGCAGTGCGGCGCCTGACGCTCCATGGTGTCGAACAGCTTGCCGCCGTAGACACCGACAAAGAAATCGTTGGCGCGGATGCTGAAGCGTCGGCGCAAACTGCCCAGCTCCACGTCATCGGCGGAACGGAACAACAACGCGGCCTGTTCCACCACCTCCCGCACCTGCTCGCGCAACGCCAATGCCTTGGGCGTGGGCACCAGACCGCGGCCGGCACGCACCAGAATCGGATCGCCGATGGCTTCGCGGATTCGTGTGAGCGTGCGGCTCATGGCCGCCGGGCTGAGGTTCATGCGGCGCGCGGCGCCCACCACACTGCCTTCGTCGAGCAAGGCGTCGAGGGCGACCAGAAGATTCATGTCCGGGAGTTGCATGCTGAGCACTCTTGCCTGATCTTGATTGATTCAGACGCAATGCTAGCAAACATCCCCAGATTGATGTGTTGGCAGATCAGGCCCCTTCGCGAGCAAGCCCGCTCCCACATGGGTGATTCATTGAACACAAAATCTGCATCCACTGGAAATCCTATGTGGGAGCGGGCTTGCTCGCGAAGGGGCCAGCCCAACCACCACAAAATCAGCGCTGCATCCCCCAACGCTTCACCGTCACCCGCTCCAGCGAATCAAACACCAGGTTCTCCACCAGCAACCCAATCAGAATCACCACCGCCAACCCGGCAAACACCTTGTCGGTGTACAGCTCATTACGATTCTGAAAGATGTACCAGCCCAAACCGCCCTTGCCGCTGGTGGCACCAAACACCAACTCAGCGGCGATCAGCGTGCGCCAGGCAAAGGCCCAGCCGATTTTCAGCCCGGCGAGAATCGACGGCAGCGCCGCCGGAATCAGGATGAACAGCACGAAACGCATGCCCTTCAAACCGTAATTTCGCCCGGCCATGCGCAAGGTTTCCGAGACCCCCAGGAACCCCGCATAGGTGTTCAACGCCAACGCCCAGAGCACCGAATGCACCAGCACGAAAATCAGGCTGTTCTGCCCCAACCCAAACCACAGCAGCGCCAGCGGCAGCAGTGCAATCGCCGGCAGCGGGTTGAACATCGAAGTCAGCGTACTCAGCAGATCGCGACCGAACTGTGTCGACACCGCCAAAGTGGTCAGGGCAAACGCCAGGACGATGCCGATCAAATACCCCTTCAGCAACACCACCAGCGAAATCCACACCTTGCCTAGCAATTCGCCGCTGAGCAGGCCGTCATACAGCGCAACGGCGGTTTGCAGGAAACTCGGCAGCAGCAAGTCGTTGTTCTGAATGCGGGCAACCACTTCCCACAGCACCGCGAGCAGAATCAGGATCAGGCTTTTGCGAATCCAGCCCTGTTGCCACAGGCGTTGACCCAGGGGCAACTCACGCTCCAGCGGGACGCTGGTCAGCGGCTGCAAAACGGTTTCGAACTCTTCACGCGCAGATGATAACTGGCTCATCGGGCACTCCTCTCAATGGCTCAGTAAGCGATGCGAATGTCGGAAAAATCCAGCTCGCGCTCGGTTTCCGGTGACTGGCCTTCATCGAACAACAACCGATGAATCCTCCGCGCCGACTCCTGAAACGCCACGCCGCCAAGACTGTGCAAATCGTACTGATGGCTGTGGACTTCCGCCCGTACCCGACCGGGATGCGGCGACAGCAGCAGGATGCGATTGCCCACCACCAGCGCTTCTTCGATGGAGTGCGTGACGAACAGCAACGTGAAACGCACCTCTTCCCACAGCAGCAACAATTCTTCCTGCATCTTGCGGCGTGTAAGGGCGTCGAGGGCAGCGAAGGGTTCGTCCATCAGGAGGATTTTCGGCTGCATCGCCAATGCCCGCGCGATGGCAACGCGAGCCTTCATGCCGCCAGACAAGGTGTGCGGATAGGCATCGGCAAATGCCGCCAGCCCGACCTTGTCCAGATAGTGCAGCGCCCGTTCCTCGGCCTCTTGGCGCTTGAGGGTTTTCGACGCCAGCAGCGGAAACATCACGTTCTGTTTGACGGTTTTCCATGGCGGCAGCTGATCGAATTCCTGGAACACCACGATCCGGTCGGGCCCCGGTGCATGGACGGTTTGCCCTTGCAGACGAATCTCGCCTTCAACGGGCTGAATGAACCCGGCAACCGCCTTGAGCAACGTGGATTTGCCGCAACCGGAAGGACCGAGCAGCACAAAGCGGTCCGCCGGGTCGATTTCAAAACTGACTTGGTGGGTCGCTCGAACCACACGCTGCGGCGTGCGGTATTCGAGGCTGACGTTGTCGACCGACAGCAGCGCCTGGGCTGCGACGTTCGGTTTGCTGACCGTGTGGCCTTGCAAAGGGGCGTTCATGTCGGTCAGCTCCCTTGCAGCGGTTTGGTGTCCTGGAAGAAGTAATCCTTCCATGAATCCGGTTTGTTTTTGATCGCGCCGACGCGGTAGAGGAACTCGGCCAGTGGGTAGGTATTTTTCGGCGTGACGCTGAATTCGAACTGCGGGTTATCGATGATTTTCAGCAGCGCGGCGCGATCGATTTTCGCCTTGGTCACGCGAATGTAGGTATCGGCGGCGGCGCCTTTATCGTTCTGGGCAAATTGCGCCGCTTCGGTCAGCGCCTCGACGAACGCCTTATAGGTTTTCGGGTTCTCGTTGCGGAATTTCTCGGTGGCGAACAGCACCGTCGGCGAGTTCGGGCCGAGCAGGTCATAGGTGTTCAACACCACATGGACGTTGGGGTTGGCCAGCGCCTGATCCTGGAATGGCGGGTTGGAGAAATGCCCGGTCAACTCGGTGCCGCCGGCAATCAGCGCCGCCGTGGCGTCTGGGTGCGGAACGGCGATGGTGTACTTGTCGAGGCGATTGAATTCCTTGTCGCCCCATTGCTTGGCGGCGGCGTATTGCAGGAAGCGCGACTGCACCGACACGCCCACGGCCGGCACCGCGATGCGGTCCTTCTCGGTGAAGTCGGCGATGGTTTTGACCTTCGGATTGTTGCTCACCAGGTAGTACGGGAAGTTGCCGAGAGAAGCCACGGCTTTGACGTTCTGCTTGCCGTGGGTGCGGTCCCAGATGGTCAGCAGCGGACCGACGCCGGCACCGGCGATATCAATCGAACCGGAAAGCAACGCATCGTTGACCGCCGCGCCGCCGGACAGCTGAGTCCAGTCGACCTTGATGTCGATGCCTTCCTGCTTGCCGTACTTTTCGATCAGGTTCTGATCGCGCACCACGTTGAGCAACAGGTAAACGATGCCGAACTGTTCGGCGATGCGGATTTCACCTTCGGCGTGAGCCACAGTCGGCGCCACCAGGCTGCCGGCGATCAGGCTGAAACCCAGGCCGATGGCCGCAGCCAGCGGTGCAAAGGGAAGACGTTTGGACATGATTCAATCTCCGACAAATCAGAAAGGCGCGTCGCCCTGAATGGTGGTGCGATACAACTTGCGGCGCAGATGGCTGGGGCATCCGGCGGCGAGGTGGATCAGCGAACGGTTGTCCCAGAACACCAGGTCATGGGGCTGCCACTGATGGCGGTAGATGTTGTGCGGCAGCACGCTGTGGGCGTAGAGCTCGTCGAGCAGTTGCTTGCTCTCGTCCTCCGGCAAACCAACGATGCGGGTGGTGAAACCTTCGCTGACGAACAACGCCTTGCGACCGTTTTCCGGGTGCGTGCGCACGATGGGGTGGACGACTTCGGCAACCTGGGCCAGTTGCTCCGGCGTCAGGGTCGGACGCCAGTTGCCTTCGAATTTGGTCTCGCTGTAACGCGCCGTGTACGAGTGCGCCGCCGAGCGACCTTCGACCGCTTTGCGCAACGCTTCAGGCAGGTTGTCCCAGGCTTTGTGCATGTCGGCGAACAAGGTGTCGCCGCCCTCGGACGGCAATTCCTGGGCGTGCAGCATCGAGCCCAGGCTCGGCAATTCTTTATAGGACAGGTCGGAGTGCCAGAACTTGCCGGCGTCACCGAGGCCGATGGATTGGCCGTTTTCGATGATGTTGGAAACGATGAGGATTTCCGGGTGCCCGGTCAGCAGGAACTGCTTGAGCACGTGGATCTGCAACACGCCAAAACGGCGGCTGAAGTCGATGTGCTGTTCGGGGGTAATGCGTTGGTCGCGGAACACCACGACGTGATGATCCAGGTGCGCGCGATGGATGCGGGCGAAGTCCTGATCATTGATCGGGCGGGACAGGTCCAGGCCGATGATTTCGGCTCCGACGGCACCGCTGAACGGGCGAATCTCGAAGGTTTGCGGTGCGATTGCAGGTGATGCAGAGACGGCTGACATAAAAAATCACTCCCACGCACGGCACGCTCAAGGGCGCGCGCGTCGATCAGAAACTCACGGAGGTCCCGTGTTGGTTCGTTTCGTGCGGCGCGCCGATTGGTCGGCAGGTACGCAGGAGAGTGACTTTATAGATATAAGAATTGAAATTTAAATACCGTTAGCGAATAACGATATGGCTTTTGAATTGTGTTGTCTGTCAGGCAGCCTTCGCGAGCAAGCCCGCTCCCACCTTGACCGTGTCCGTCAGGACTACTCGGTTAACTGTGGGAGCGGGCTTGCTCGCGAAGAGGCCATCAGCCCCACCTCACTTCGCCCAATCGATCACTTCACTGTAGGGCGTCTGCAAATCCCGCTCGGGGATTTCCCAGATGATCAGCTTGGGCGGCGTCTGTTTGAACGCCGGGTTGTTGAAGTAGCCGTTGGCGCCACCGGAAAACTCGCCGCCGTCCTTGGCGAAATTGCCGATCGGCGCACCCAGCGCCTGCTGCAGGAATCCCGCGAAGTTGGAGTTGCGCGAGAACGAGGTTCCGATCAGCGCCACGTTCGGCAGGTTGTCATCGCCAAACAGGTCATCGAGGTTATCGCTGCCGCTTTGCGCTGCGGCCGCTTTCTCGCTGATCCGGGTGGCCGCCACGGTTTCCGGGGCCGGTTGCAGGGTCACCGGCAGCCATTCCAGACCGGCAAGCCTGACCAGGTCACCCGGACGGCGAGCCGGTTCTTGCACCTGCGCCTCGAAATCTTTGTGCGGCGTGGCGCTGATGCCCATGCGCTGCACCTGCGCGGCCACGGCTTTGGCTGCGGCGGCGGCGCCTGTTTCGCTCCAGTGGGTGTCCGTGCGCAGGTACGCGTCAGCGCCCAACGGTTGCAGGCTCGGCGTCAGGTCCACAGCAGCGACACCGGCCTTGTTCAGCCCATCGACCCACGTCGCAGCGCGGTCCTGCAACATCGCCGGGCGACGCAGGTCGCACAATTGCATCTGGGCGATACGGCTCTTGTCCGGCACCACCGCCACCAGCAACGTGACGCCGCGTTTGACCAGGCGTTGCTGAAGTTCACGCACCACGCCGGCCTTGGTATCGGCATTGGCGCCGGCGTGACGGTTGATGCGCATCTCATCGGTCAGGAACAACCAGCCGGCACACCCCGAGCGCACCCGTGGGCCGGTATCGTGCAGCGCCAGCCAGCTTGCGCCGCGCTCCAGATTCGCCGCCTGCTCAGGCACCGACGCCTGCGACAACTGCTTGGCGATCTTGTGGGTGATGTCGCCTTCCAGTGCGGCCTGACGCGTGAGTTTTGGCGGCACGAACTCGACTTTGCCGCTCGCCAGCAGCCAGGCGCAAGAGGCGAAACCCAGCGCCAGAAAAGCCACGAACACGACGCCCGACAGCTTGCTGATGCGGGCGGTACGTTCGCAGGGTTGAGCCGGTGCGGGAGACGAAGAAGTCATGGGCGCGGTCATCAGAACTGAAAGTACAGAAAGGGTACGGCTTCACGGCTTGCGATCAACGCAAACGAAAGCAGGAACCCCGCCACCGGCCACAGAGCCGTGACCGGAACGAACAAGGCGTGGCGGGCGAACCGCTGCTCGACACGGCTTTGCAGGAGCGGCGCGAGGATGCACACCACGCCGAGCAGCGCTGCCAGCCCATGCACCGGGCGCAGGGTCACCGCCAGCGCATCGCCCAACGCAAAGCCATGCAGGCCAAACTGCCCGGCATACATTGTCATCGCCGAATGGAAATCCGGCGCGCGGAACAGCGTCCAGGCGAGGAACACGAACAACAGCGTCAGGCTGTGCGAGAGCAACGGCGGAATGTTTGGCAATCGGGAACGGGACCAGAGGCGATCAACGCACAATGCGACCCCGTGCGCCGAACCCCACAGCAGGTAATTCCAGCTGTCGCCGCCGTGCCACAAACCGGCGATGGCCATGGTCAGGAACAGGTTGCGATAAGTCTTCCACGCACCGTTACGGTTGCCGCCAAGGGCGATGTACAGGTAGTCGCGCAGCCAACTCGACAGCGACAGATGCCAGCGCCGCCAGAAGTCCTGGATGCTGCTGGCCAGGTACGGCCGGTTGAAGTTTTCCGGAAAGTGAAAGCCCAGCATCAGGCCTAGGCCGATGGCCATGGCGCTGTAGCCGGCGAAGTCGAAAAACAGTTGCAGCGAGTAGGCCAGGCAACCAATCCAGGCGTCGACAAAGGACGGGTTTTCCAGGTGGAACGCGACATCCACCAGCGGCGACAGCGTATCGGCCACCAGCACTTTCATGCACATGCCGATCATGAATCGACGTGCACCGAGGGAGAAATTCTGCCAACTGAAATACCGTTGCGTCAGCTCCCGGCGCACCCAGTCATAACGAATGATCGGGCCGGCAATGGAGTGGCCGAACATGGAAATGTACGTGGCGTAATTGATGAAACTGCGCTCCACCGGCACGGTATGCCGATGCACATCCACCAGATAGGAAATCGCCTGCAGCACGATGAACGACAGGCCCGCCGGCAGCGCCACCCGCTGCCATTCCAGCGGCATCGCCCCGTAATAGGTGATCAGCTCACTCCAGGTCCCGGCGAGGATGTTGGCGTATTTGTACCAGCACAACACCGCCGTGTTGAACACGATCAACGCGATCAACAGCCGCACTCGCCCACGGGAGCCGTCCGGTGCGCGGGCCACCAGCAGGCCGCCCACCCACGCCACAATCGTCAGCACGATATGCAGCGTCAGGAACAACGGGCTCAGCCAGCCGTAGAACAGCCAACTGCCGAGCAACAGGATGACATTGCGCCAGGCCGGTCGGCCCAAAGCGTAGACCAGCAGAAACGCTGGCAAAAACAATGTCAGGAACTCTAATGAGGCGAAGACCATGGCGGCACAGAGATCCGATCAGTGGGACAACGAGTCCGTGGCGTTCAACAGACGCGGTCCTGCGGCCGACGGCACCAGCAGCACGCTGTAGCGCTCACCCGCCTTGAGTTCCCCCAGATCCAGCGGCCCGCCGACGTTCGCGTTGGCGCACACCAATTGCACCGACAGGCTCACCGGGTTGATCGAGCGACGTTGCAAGCTGTCGACCGGCACCGCTTTGAACAGGTCGGCGGTACGCCCGGCAGGACGCAGACTGGCATCGGCGCACGAAGCGTCGACGTTGAAGAACGCCAGCGACGCTTTCAGGCCGTTGAAGTCGTCCGGCTGCTCGCGCACCGCCACTTGCTTGATGCCTGCACCGTCCGGCAACACCAGCACGGTCGCGAATTCACCGGGCTCGACTTTCAAATCCATGGCCAGTTTTTGCGCACCGCTGACCAGGCTGCCCTTGATCGGACTGCTGGCCTGCACCGGGAAAAACAACGATACCGGTGCGGCCACTTCAAGACGCAGCGGCGGTTGGCCGGCCTGAGCGATCACGTCCAGCGGCGCGGTGCCGGTGTTGACGAAGCGGATGAACGCCGAATCTTCGGCCGGGCCGGTGGGGTACAACGCCACTTCGGCGTGGGCCAGGGTACTGATCGACAACACCGGGACGGCCGCGAGCGCCGCGAACAGCTTGATCATTTCTTGGCTTCCTTGACGGCCGGGGCTTCCAGCAGAGCCTTGCTGATGTCAGCACTCCAGGTTTTGTAGCCCGGCGCGGTCAAATGCTGACCGTCCACCGTGGCCCATTGGCCCGGCTTGGAGAACTGCAGCGAGTCGATGTAGCTGCACGGCGCCACGTTGGCGGCGAGGAACTTGGAGGTCATCTCGACCCGGGCAAACGTCTTGCCGTACTTGCCGCCTTCGGTGCCCCAGTTCGGGCCGACCCACGCGCAACGGGTGCCGTTGGCCGCGATTTCCTTGGTCAGCGCAGTGGTCTGCTGCCACAACCAGGCTTTCGGGAACGCCGGTTTGGTGTAGCTGGCCATGGTGTCGCCCATGACAATCAGCACCAGGTCCGGTTTGTCGGTGGCCAGCAATTGGCTGATCGGCAAGGTCGCGGCTTTGCCGCCCAGCACCACGGTTTTTTCCGTGCCACGACGCTCGGCGCCACCGCAGGTGCCCGGCGTGGCTTTGAGCCAGTCACCGGCATTGGCGCCGCAAATACCCAAGGTATGCACGGTCGCACCCTGGGCAACCAGGCTGTCGTGCAGGGAGGAAATCAGATAGTCAGGCGTTGCCAGGTGGCTGTCGCCAATCATCAAAATGGTCATGCCTGCCAAAATCGATACTGCCACGGTGCAAACTCCTGCTGCTTAATTCGAATAAGGGGAACGGTAAGGGCTGACCGGCATCGCCATGCGACCGGTGAAGTCTTCAAACATGTACCGCAGGTACAAACCACCGGTGAATTGCTTGTAGTCCCGGGCGTTGTCCAGGCCGAAGCTGCCACCCAGGAAGACGTTGTCGCCAAAACGGTACTCGGCGGCCGCATTCAGGTTGTAACCGACGCCTGTCTTGTTCTGTCCCGAGTACTGGGTCGGCACAATGATCCCGGCCGCGGCGTACTGCTGCGAGACCTGACTCAGCACGCTCTGCATGTCGTT
Organism: Pseudomonas sp. IT-P44; assembly: GCF_949768225.1. Classification (NCBI taxonomy): domain Bacteria; kingdom Pseudomonadati; phylum Pseudomonadota; class Gammaproteobacteria; order Pseudomonadales; family Pseudomonadaceae; genus Pseudomonas; species Pseudomonas sp. IT-P44. Next base: position 64,153 of record NZ_CATKQM010000021.1, read on the forward strand.
GTCGTTCGGGAAGTACGGCGTCGCATCCTGTTCGATGTGCTGCACGCCGACCGAGCCCTTGATCGAGTAACTCAAGCGATCGGTGCGTTGCGACCAGCCGATTGGCACGCCGATGGAAAAGAAGTTTTGCGGGCTGAAGTAACCGCCATTGCCATAGGTGAAGTTGCCCTGGTTCTTGTCGTAGCTGATGCCGGTGAGGCTCAGGCCGGCGGTCAGCTGACGGCTGTCGTCATTGAGCAAGTACCAATAGACACCGGTGCCGGCCTCGGCACGGCTGTTGGATTCGACGTGGTTGCCCACCAGTTTGTGCAGGCCACCGTAGCCATAGACGCCGTAATCGCCATTGTCATAGCTCAGTTGCAAACGCCCGCCATTGGCGGTGACGCCGCCCCATTCCAGACCACTGCGGGCGTCTCGCGCACCGGCGAAAGACACCAGGCTGTCGGTCACCGGGCGCCGCGACAGGCTCAGGCCGTAGCGGAAATCGCTGCCTTCGGTGAACGAGCGATCAATGCTGATACCACCGACCACGGTGCTGTAGAGGAAACCCATGGGGCTTGCGCCCAGATCGGTTTTCAGCCCCAGCGACGGGTTCTCGTAAGCCACGGCCAGGCCGACACCCGTGTCCTTTTGGCGCCCGATCGGGCCGCTGATCTGATTACGCAGAAAATCGGTCTGGACCGGGTTCGTGTTGTTCGCCAACTGGGCTTGCAACGCGGCCATCTGCTGCTCATTGAAACCACCGAAGCGCGACTTGGCAGGATCACTGATGCCACCGGCGTTCAGCGACACCGGCGTAACGCGCAGCGCCAGACGGTCATCGCCCAGCGGCACACTGATTTCCAGCGGCGTTTCGACGTCGGTGATTTTGCTCAGGCCCGACTCGCTGTCATTGCTGCGGATGGTCACGCCTTGAGTGACACGCGGGCTGCGTTCCTGATCAATCTGGTCCAGCGCACTTTGCATCGCCTGGCGGGCTTCTGCCTGCGGGTCCGTCGGCTTGGCCGGGGCCCGCGCGGGTTGCACAGCGTAAGCGCCAGCGCTGCCATTGCTCGCCAGGGCATTCGATAGGGCCGGCTCGGCCTCATCCGCCGCCTGCGCAACTTGCACCTGTGCAGGCGCCGGAATTTGCGACAGCGTAGCCTCGGCCAGCCGCGATTGACTGCGCTGGCCAGCCTTGCCCACGAACGGGTTGGCAGCCACGGTCCCGGCAAACGGATTGGCGTCTTCCTTGCTCGGCGCTTGCAGTGCCAGGGCGCGCGCATACAGCTGCGCGGCCTTGGCGTTCTTGCCTTGGGCGCGATACAGACTGGCAGCGGTGGCGAGAATCGGCGCATCGTTCGGTGCCAGTTCCAGCGCTTTGTCCATGGCTTTCTCGGCGCCGCGATAATCGCCGGACTGATTCAAGGCCTGGGCCATGCCGATCTGCAGCTGCGGATCATTCGGCGCCTGGTCGAGCAACGGTTGATACAGCTCGATGGCTTTTTTGGCGTTGTTGTTGGCCAGGTACATGCGCGCCAGCGCGCCAACCGCCAACGGGTCATTCGGGCGCTGAGCCAGGGCCGGCGCGAGCGTGTCGTAGGCCGCCACGAGGTCACCCTTTTCCCGCAACAGATCGGCCTGACGCACGGTGTAGAGGTACAACAATTGGTCGTAACTGCGCTGATCCGCCGCCGCCAATGGCTGGCTTTGCAGCTCGTGCAGGATCTGATTGACCTGCACGTCGTCACCGGTCTTCAGCAGCACGCCGGCGTACGCCAGGCGCAGCGACGCCGACGGTGTGCTGCTTTGTGCCATGGCGTTGCGCAGCATCGACAACGCGTGTTCGGTATCACCGGCATCGACGTACGCCGAGGCCAGCATGCCCAATGATTCGGGTTTGCCGTTGGCCGCCAGTTCGGCACGACGCAGGAACGTGATGGCTTGGCTGCGGTCACCTTGTTTGGCCAGGGTCGAGGCCTGGCTGGCCAGGGATTGCACTTGAACCTCGTTGGCCAGTTGTTGCATCGCCGTGCTGCGCTGGCTCACCGGGATGCGCTCGAGCGTGCTTTGCGCGTTCGACCATTCACCCAACTGGCTCGACAGCAATGCGCTGACGTACAGCGCATCAACGCGCTGCGGATCGGCCTTAAGAAGCTCCGCCATGGTCTGCCGGGCTTTGTCCGGGACCTTCGCTTGCACGTACAGACGCGCCAGGTCATAGCGCGTCCAGACATTTTGCGGGTCGTTGCGCACGGCTTCCTGTTGCGCGGCAATCGCGCCGTTGAGGTCGCCGCTGCGCTCGGCATTTTTCGCCTGGCCGACCGCGACGGCGGCACGCAATGGCCGCAAATCGCCAAGGCGTTTTTGCTGGGCCGGGTTCAGCCCTTCGATCATTCGCAACCCTTGGCTGGCCTGACCGTTTTGCGCCAGCACGGTGATCAGCCCCAGCAGGGCCGCAGGGTTGTCATTGTCCAGGGTCAGTGCCTGACGATAGCTCGCCTCGGCATTGTCCAACTGGTTCTGCTCCGCTTGCACACCACCCAAAGCGACATAGCCTTCGACTTGTCGCGGCTTACTGGCGATGGCCTGTTGCAACAGGCTGCGCGCCCGCACCAGGTCATGGTCAGATTTGGCCTTGTCAGCCTGGCCCAGCAGATCCCAGTAACGATTGCTCTCCAGCGCCGCTTGCCAGCGCGGGTTGCCGCCACGGCCGGCGGCACGCTTGAGCAATTCATTGGCGTCGCTCAAGCGGCCCTGACGCTGACGAACGATCCCCAGGCCGCCCAACGCGTCGGCGTCCTGCGCTTGTTCTTTGAGTCGCGCCAGAAAGGCTTGCTCGGCGACATTCAACTGGTTGTCCTGAAGCGCCTTGAAACCGCGTGCCAGGTTCGGATTCTGCTGGGCAGCCACGGCAGCCGTGCCACGGCTGTTCATTTGCGTGCGAATCTCGGCGTCATCCGGATTGGCCTTGAGGTACTCCTCAAACAACGGGATCTCCGCCGCTCGTGGTGAACCCAGCCACACCAGACCCTCGCGCCAACTTTCGGTAGCCTCACCGCCCAGTTCGGGCAGGGTCGAAAGCTGACCCAAGCGACGAATACCGTCGGTACGTGTCGCTTCGTTACGCAGCAGCAGCTTGGCCAACACCAGTTTGATCTTGGCGTTGTCCGGGCTTTGTTGCAGCAAACGCTCCAGGCCCTGGCGCGACTCGGTCCAGCCACCGGTCGAGTAACCGAGGTAGTTGTAGAACTCCAGGCCCAGCTCCCCTTGAGGTGCCTTGTCCGCGAAGATCTGCCGATAAATCGGCATGGCCTTGTCCAGCTCGCCCGCCGTTGCCAGCAGGCGCGCCTGCTCCAACTGATCGAGATTGTTGCCGCTCTGCAAGGCGATGGCCTGTTCCAGCAGCAACGTTTGCGATTCGCCGGGATGGGATTGCTTGAGCTGATCCAGGTAGCGATTGGCACCAGCAAGACGGTTGGCCTTGAGCTCCAGCAAGCCCAGACCGTAAATCGCATCGGCTTGCTGCGGATCGATCAGCAGCAGTTTTTTCCAGGCTTCGGTGGCCCGGACCTGGTCACCTTGTGCCTGCCAGTATTGCCCCTGTTGCAGCAGCGCCTTGCCGGCACCATTGAGCGCGGCAAAGCTGCTGCTGTGGATCAGGGCGGCGAGAACCCCGAAGGCTATGGCGTGACGGCGCGCTGGCATTGCTTCTCCCACATCGGTTGCAACTTCCCGTGATCGAGGAAGTGGTAGCGGTTGTCCATGTAGCCCAGCGAAAACAGGCTCAGTACAAAAAAGTAATAGGGTGGCTGCTTTGCCTGGACCGCTTCGGGGGTCAGGGTCTGGGCCATCAGTTGCTGCACGCGCAAGGCCTGTTGCTGTTGCAGTGACGCATTGCCCAGCGCTTTGAAATACGGCAGCAGCGCGGCGGAAAAACCGAAGGGGCCGGCACCGCTGCGCTGACCGCTGAGCACCTGGACTTTCTCTGGCGGCACACCGTCGGCGAGCGTGGCGGCGAGCATGCCGCCCAGGCTGCCGAGCAGCGGTTTGCGCAGCGGGTCCTTGACGGGCATTACGCCCGCCCACAGGTACGTGCGGATCGCATCGTAACTGCCCAATTCACCCTTGACCGGGTCGACGATGAACTCGCCCTTACCCGGCCCGGTGCGGCGATAACTGACCCAATCGGCAACGAAGCCTTTGTAGCTGACGGCCTTGATCAGGGTCGCGGTGTTCGTGGCGATTTCCGCCCACGGTCCGTTGCGATCGATGTCGGCGAATCGGCGCAGCACCGGAATCGGCAGGTAACTGGGGTTGAGCTGCCACAGCTCAGGTTTGTCGAGGTCGGGTTTGATAAATCCGAATTTCCCCGGCATCAGCATTTTGCCCAGCCCCGGCAGGTCCTCGACCTCCTGGGTGACAACGTTGTGCAGGATCTGGCGCGCCGCCTGGGTGTAGGCGTCGCTCTGCCAAAGTCTTCCGGCTTCGAGCAACGCGTAGGCGAACCAGAGATCGGCGTCTGACGCCGAATTGCTGTCCAGCAGGCGCCATTGGCCCTGCTCGTCCAGGCCCCAGAACCAACCTGGCAGATTGTTCTTGATATCGCCTTGGGCGAGGTTGTCCTGACTCCAGCGCCACAGCTTGTCGAAGGTGACCCGGTCATTCGCCACCAGGGCGAAGAACATGGCGTACGACTGACCTTCAGACGAGCTGTGATGTTGCGGCGTGCTGGCGTCCAGCACACGCCCGTCGGGTTGCACAAAGTGCTCGACGAACGTCTGCCACAACGGCCAGGTCGATGCCTCGCAACGTTGCGCCTGGGCGGTGGCGGGCAGCAGCCATGCCAGCAGCAGCGTCGACAGCGCGATCACAGCGGCACGGCACGGGCGTTTATGGGCGAAGGCGGGCACGAGCATCACACCTCAAGACGTCGTTTGGCGCGGGCACGCAGCGACACGTACGCCAGACCACTGAGCAGCACGATGGCCAGCCCGGTCAGCGCAAACATCCAGCCCAAATGCCGCGACAACATCCATTGCACGTACTTGAACGGTCCGAGTTCGCCGACGTAGTACTGCTCGTCCGCCACTAGCGCTTCGATGGATTTGCCGCGAACCACCACCAGGCTGCCCTGGATCGACTGGGTGTACTCCTCGCCACCGACCAAGGCTTTGGTCGCTTCGGTGAGGCCTTCCGGCCGGTCGCTGGCAATCACCACGACGCTGCGACCGCTCTTCAGCGGCGACTCGAAACCGGTCAGGTAGGTGTTGCGTTGCCCGCCGGAAAACGCCATGGCCAGCCGCGCCTTGCGCTGGTTGGCATCCGGGTCGGGGCTGAACCAATCCCGTACGCGCATGGGCAAATCGGACAGTTCGAAACGTTGCTGGCCGTCATTCCCGGCCGCCGGCAGACGGTCGGCCCACAGGGTCAGCAGCGGCTGGTTGGCACCGGACGCCAACACCAGCAGATCCTTGTCGGCAGCCGTCGCGACCTGCGCCGCTTGCGTCACCTGTACGCCGGTGGCCGGGTAACCGGTGGACTGACCAAACCGTCCGAGCACCGTGAGGTAGGCATCCAGGTCAGTAGCCCCGGCGTTATCCGGCAGCACCACGGCGGTTTGCGACAGGTCGGCCAAACGGGTGAACGGGAAGCCTGCATCCTTGAACACGCCGAGGTTGGGCATGGCCATGAAGTGGTCGTAGCCGCGCAGGTCCAGGGTCGATTCCGGGTCCACGCTGCCGCGCATGTTGTCGATGATGATGTCGCCGCACTCGCCTTGTTTGATGTAATCGAACATGTAGCGCAGTTGCAGACGCGATTGCAGGGCGACCGAGTTCAACGGCAGGCGCACACGAACTTCGCGGGCCAGGCTGTCGTTGGTCTTCAGCGCGCTGAGCACACCGCTGTCGAGTTTGTCTTGGGACGGCAGGTTGCGAGACTGAATCAGCCCGTCGTTGAAGCTGACAATGAACGACGAGTTGGAGGATTTCTCCTGCGGGGTGTAGCGGTATTTGAGGTCCAGCGGTGCGCCTTCGTCGCGCCAGGTGAACAGGTCCGGCGGGAAATTCAGCGGCACGGTGATCTCGCCGGGGTTGTAGCCGGCGACATTCAATTGCTTGGCCGCAATCAACTCCCCCAGCTTGACCGGACGATCGGTGGGCAACCAGTTCGGTGCATCGTACGGCTTGCGTGGCTGCACGTTGTCGAGATGGTCGATCACCACGCGGCTGCCCGACAACGCCTGACTGCCCAGCACCAACGCCGTCGCGGCGCGCTTGAGTTCCGCCCCGTCGCGACCGGTGATCACCAGCAATTTGCCGTTCGCATCGTTGGGATTGCTCATCAGCGTCAGGGTCGGCCCTGTCGCCGCCGGCAGCGTCAAACCACCGAGTTGCAGCGCATCAGGACCACTGAGCAGCACCACGGCATTGCCGCTGGCCGGCAGTTGGTTGAAGCGCGAGGAAAACACCGCGCCGCGATAGCTGGCCTGAGCGCCGAACCACGACGACAGTGCGCCGGCGGCTTCCAGGGTGCTGTTGTCTGGCGCAGCGGCAAACACAAACGGCAAGCTCAGCTGACGCGCATCCCGACGGTCGAAAAACGGCAACGGCAGGATCGCCAGATCGTCCGGCAAGGTCAGTGGCGACACTTGAATGTCGAGCTGACTGTTGTTGCTGATCCTGGCCCACAGGCTGGAGTGCTGCGGGTCTTCGCAACTCATCGAATAGTGGCCGACGAACTGCAGGCTCAAACGGTTGAACTCGGTGATCAGGTGAGCAGGGATCTCCACCACCTGTTTTTGCATCGCCCCGGCGTTTTCCTTGGGCAATGGCAGGCTGGCAGCCACCTCATCGTTGACCATCACGTTGATCTGCGAAAGGTCGGCCAGCAGCGCAGGGGAGTAGGTGTATTGCAACGTCAGGTGCGCGCCGGTCACGATCGCATCGGCGCGCACGTCGAAGTTGACGCTGTCGGCGGACTCGACGCCGCGCAGGGTCATCGGATAGTTCCGGCCCAGCTGCTTGAGCGTCAGGCTGTAGTTGCCGGCACCTGCCGTGGCACTGGTCGCCGGCACCGTTTCGGCGAACGCCGCGACACCACTCCCCAACGCCAGCAAGGTGCAGGTCGCACGAGCCAGAGCGCGGCGAACGCCGCGCAGGTTACCGACAGCGAAAGACTTCGAGTTCATCACTTGTCCAGAACGTTTTCTAAGAGGGGTGGGGGTGGACGACGGTTGCGCAGCCAGGCTCGCGCTTCCAGGACCGTGGCCTTGAAGAGTTCGTAGATACCGCGCAGGCCAATGGCACTGACGTCGCGCAACGCCACCAGCGGCGTATCGACCTGACCGCTGCCCCAGGTCGACGCCCAGGTGTCGGCGCGCGAGAAGGTCAGGCGCACCAGTTCGCTTTGCTGGCGCAGCGTCAACTGATCGAACTGCGCGCCCAAAACGGTGCCGCGACTGAACACAATCACTGCCGGGAACACGCTCAGGTGTTGATTGCGAAACAGCGAGATCTGTACCCGCTCGCCCTGGGGAACCGTCACCCCGTCAGGCAAACGGAAGCCCAGGCCTTTTTGCGAGAAATCGAGAGTGGTGCCTTCGATGACACTGCCGTCGGCACGGGTCAGGCGCATCGGCAACGCCGCCGCAACCCGCGGCTCGGAACGCATCTGCCGGGTTTCACTGGCCACCGCCACCGAGGCGCTGGTGATGATGATGTTGTAAACGGTCCAGGCCAGGTTGATCAGGATCGTGGTCGCCGCATCGTCCGCGCCCTCCATCAGCTTCACCACACCGATGATCATGCCGACGACGTTCAGACTCAGCAGGATGATGTAGGGGCGCGCCAGCTTCCATTCGAAGTACTTCTTGTCGATGATCCCGCCCTTGTCGGTCACGTTGAAGCCGCCGAACTTGGGATTGACCAGCGCCATCAGCACCGGGCCCATGATGTACCAGGCCAGTACCGTCTCGTAGACCTCGTTCCAGAACGAATGGCGGAACCGCCCCTGAATACTGGAGTTGGTCAGGCTGGCGTGAAGGATGTGCGGCAGCACATAAGCGGTAATCATCAAGGCCGAGGCGTGGTAGATCCGCGCGTCGAAAATCAGAAAGGCCAGCGGCGCGGTGAGGAACGCCAGACGCGGCAAACCATAGAAAAAGTGCAGCATCGCGTTCACGTAGCACAGACGCTGGCCCAGGCTGAGGCCCTTGCCGAACAGCGGGTTATCGGTGCGAAAAATCTGCGCCATGCCCCGTGCCCAGCGAATCCGCTGGCTGATGTGCCGCGACAGGCTTTCCGTCGCCAGGCCCGCCGCCTGAGGAATGGCCAGGTACGCAGTGTTGTAGCCGGCACGGTTGAGTTTGAGCGCCGTGTGGGCGTCTTCGGTCACAGTCTCGACGGCCACGCCACCGACTTCCAGCAACGGTTCACGGCGGATGACGGCACAGGAACCGCAGAAGAACGTCGCGTTCCACAGGTCGTTGCCGTCCTGTACGAGACCGTAGAAAAGCTCGCCTTCGTTCGGCACGGAACGGAAGGTGTCGAGGTTTTTTTCGAACGGGTCAGGGGAGAAAAAGAAGTGCGGCGTTTGCAGCATCGCCAGCTTCGGGTCCTTGAGGAACCAGCCGATACTCACCTGCAGGAAAGAGCGTGTGGGCACGTGGTCGGCGTCGAAAATCGCCACGAACTCGCCACTGGTGACCTTCAACGCTTCATTGAGATTGCCTGCCTTGGCGTGGCGGTTGTTGTCACGAACGATGTAGTTGACGCCGATCTGCCCGCAGAACTCGCGGAAGTCTTCGCGGCGCCCGTCATCGAGAACATGCACGCGCAGCTTGTCGCGAGGCCAGTCGATGGCCTGAGCGGCGAAGATCGTGACTTTGACGATATCCAGTGTTTCGTTATACGACGGGATGAACACATCGACCGTCGGCCATTCACTGGGCGGGCCGCTCATCAATATCGGTTTGCGGCGCAGTGGCCAGGCGGTCTGGATGTAACCGAACACCAGCACGATCATCGCGTACAGCTCGGCCATGACCAGGCCGTAGCCAAACAGCATGTCCAGCCAGCCTTCGAAACCGAGGGTGGACGTCAGCCGCCAGTACAGGTAGCGCAGGGATGCCGTCAGTGACAAACCGATCAGCACCATCACCGTCAGGCGCCCCGGAATCTTGCGCAGCACCAACGCGGTGGCGAAGCAACCCGCCGCAAAGAAGCACTGCGAATACAGATCGAACGGCACCGTGATGATAAAAACAGCCATCAGCGCGCACATCAGCGTGACGCCGAGGATCAACGCTCGACGCAATGCCTTGGGCAAACTGTCTACGCGTTCGGACAGCGCCTGCGCCCAACGCTGCGATCGCGTCAGGGCTTCGGTATCGGGAGCTGAGGCTGTAATCACGAAGCGTACGACTCCGCGATATCCATCGATTTCAATTGCACCTTGAGCGTGTCACTCAGGACTCGCATGTCTCGGCAGGCTGGGGAAAAGCCCGGTTCCAGCAACGGGTTTTGACCGTACGCCAACGCCTCACCGATGCTGTGATCCAGCGCCACGGCCCCCAGCAGATCATTACCGAGACGGCGCTTGAGCACCTCTTGCATATCCCGGCAAAACGCTCGGGAGGCGTCGAACTGATTGATCAAGTAATTGCACTGCGGAGCCTGCCCCCGGGCCTTGCGTTCGTCGAGCAAGCGCTGCATCGGGTCCAGTGTCAGGAAGCACGCGGCGTCGGCGGTCACCACCACCAGCACCTGATCAGCCACCATCAAGGCCTGGTCCAGGTAAGCCGTACGACCCGGTGGCGTGTCGAGAATCACCACGTCGTTTTCGCCCAGCGCCATGTTCGCCAGCTGACGGGCCAGCCAGAATCGATCGTTTTCCAGATAGCGTTCCAGTGTCCGGCGCTCATCTTCAGTGACCGCACCATAAGGCAGCAACAATGAGCCGGCCGGCCCGGCCAACAGCAGTGAATTCCAGTTTTCACCCTGCAGGCTGGCGTTGGCCATGCCCGCCACATCCGGCTCGGCACCCAGGTGATGCTGCAAGGCATTTTGCGGATCGAGGTCGATGGCCAGCGTCTGACCGTGCTCAACCCGCAACAGGGTGGCCAGCGCCGAGGCCAGGGTGCTTTTGCCAACACCGCCCTTGCCCGATATCAACGCGATGACATGCGCCTTGGTTTTGCTCGGACGGCCATGAGGCAGCACCTGGCGCAGCGCCTCTTCGTTGCGTGCCTGCGCTTCTGCCTGACGCGCCAGCGCGACCTCGGCCAGTAAATGGCGAAGCGGCGCAGCAACCTGGGGGATTTTGACGGGCGGCAGTTCAGCCTCGTCATGGAGCGCGCGCTCGACCGGTGCGGCTTCAACCACCTCAATAGCGGCCTGAGGGGCTTCAATCACCACGGACACAGGCGTAGTCGGCACCAGCGCCAACGGCTTTTCTTTGTAGTCAAAATGGCTATCGAATTCGAGATAGCTGTCCGCACTTGCCCCGAACCTGTTGAACAGGTTCGATATATCGTCTGTACGATTCATAGACTGCCCGAGGCGCTTACTGAGATAGAACACGAAGCTCGTGACGGTCCGTCGAGGTGAGCCACTAAAATGATATCGTCAATATTTTGAACTACACTAGCGTAATACTTAATCGCGATCAAAATTATTTTTTAATCGCCATTTTTTTGACTTGGCGCTGTTTTTTTGGCTGCAGATCTATGCATGCATTCACCGAAAAAACGGCTCGACCGGACGGCGCGCGATTATCCACTCAAGCCTGAACGGCCGCTCATTTTGGCGCCGAATGGCAGGCTCATTCAGTCGCTGACAACATCACGAACACAAGTAACAACGGAGCAATAAGCGGACCATTTACCCTGGCAATTAACGAACAGACGTTTAGTTGTTTCGTATATATCTTTTAAATCAATTAGTTACTTAGTTCATAAGCATGTTTTGCCACGGTTTGACATCCAGCCACCGCTCCGTTGGCTATGCTGCTGACAGACCTATGCGGGTCATTCATGAGGGATGCTCTATGTTCTACGTGCAACGCAATGCAGACGGCCAACTGATGCGCGTGGAAACCGAGGCCTATGCCGGGTCTACCGAAATACTCCCGGCCGACCATCCCGATCTTCAAGCCTGGTTTGCCAGCGAAGTCATGGCGACCAGCCACAAACAACTTCAGCAAATCAAACAACTCAAGCAATTGAGGCAAAGTGACCTGGACATGATCCGGGTACTCGACGACCTGATTCAGGTGCTGACCGATAAGGGCGTGATTCGCGTCACCGACCTGCCGGCCGCCGCACAGGCCAAACTGATGGACCGGTCACAGGCCCGGGAAGCGTTGGGTGGGTTGAGTAATCTGGTGGATGAGGATGATTCGGGGTTGATCTGATCCAACCTTTGTCGCCTGAGCTGACGCCTTCGCGAGCAAGCCCGCTCCCACAAGGATCAGGGCTGATCACAAAGTTGCAATCAACCACAAAACCCTGTGGGAGCGGGCTTGCTCGCGAAAGCGGTCTGACTGACATCTCAGGTCAAGGTTCTAACCCCAAGGCTTGGGCTCACCAAACAACTGCCCCTGCACACCGTAAATCCCCATCTCGCGGATCACCGCCAGCTCCCCGTCCGTCTCGATCCGCTCGGCAATCAACGGCAAGTCGATGCTGTGCGCCGCCCGCTGAATCGCCTCGATGAACAAACGCTTGTCGCTCTCCTGATCAATCGCGCGGATGTAAACGCCGTCGATCTTCAAATACGCCAACCCGAGCCGTGCCAGGTTGCCGATCATGCTGAAGCGCCCGCCAAAGTGTTGCAGGCTCAACGAGAAGCCGAGTTCACGTAGGCGCCGTGTCAGCTCTTCCAGCTCAGCCTGCTCTGGCAGTTGTTCCTCACCGATTTCCAGCGTCAGCCGCGACCCCAAACTGGAATGAGCCCGCAAAATATCGAAGAGTTGACCCAGCACCTGCGGATTGGCCAGCGTCGCCGAGGACAGGTTCAGCGCCAACGACGCGTCATGGTCGGCCATCTGCTCGAGCACCCGCTCCAACATCAGGCGGTCCAGGCGCGCGGCCCAGCCGAAACGCTCAAGCCACGGCAAGAACCGGCCGGCGGGGATCGCCTGGCCCTGCTCGTCGATCAGGCGTGAAAGCACTTTGTAATGCAGCACCCGCGTCGTGTCCTGGCTGGCCACCACCGGCTGGAAATACAGCTCGAAGCGCTGCTGACTCAGCGCCAGATCGAGCAAGCTGTGCCAGGCATGATGATCATCGCCGACAGGGGCCGACGTTGCGCGGTCCAGGCACACCCACCGGGAATCGCCCTGGCCTTCGGCCTGCGCCAGTGCCTGATCCGCCAGCCCGAGCACCGCTTGCGGGGCGTCGCCATACACAAACGGCGCCAGCCCGATGAAGGCCACTGCGGCCACGTCGGTGGCGCCGGTCGCATGCAGGGTGACCAAGGCGCTGTCGAGGTTTTGCGCCAGTTGCAGCGCTTCTGCGCGCAGCAGTCCCGGCGCCAGCACGGCAAATTCACCACCGCGGATCCGTGTGACAAGGTTCAGCGTTTCGGGGTATTTGGCGCACTCGCGGGACAGTTGCTCGCCGACCGCTATCAACAAATCATCGGTGTGTTGACCGCCCAGGCGCTGATTCAGCCCGGCGAGGTCCTTGACCCGTAGCAGCAGCAAATAACCCGAACTCGCCTGCTCCGGATTGCTCACCCGCGCGTTCAATTGCATCTCGAAATAGCGCCGGTTGGCCAACCCGGTCAGGTTGTCCTGATAGGACTCGGCGCGCAGTTTTTCACTGCGTTCGGCCTGCTCCTGGAACAACGCCTTGAGCTTCTCGACCATCTGGTTCATGGCCTGCACCACCCGGCGCAATTCAGGTGTGCGCGGCAGGTCCGGCAGGCTGAGGAATTCGCGGCGGGCAATGGCGTGAGATTGCTGGACCATGTAGTCCAGCGGTTTCAATTGCCGGCGCAACAGCAACGCACCGAGCGCCGCACTCACCGCGCCGCAAAGCAGCAACCAGCCGAGACTGCCCAGTGCGCTCTGCCAAAGCTTGGCCAGCGCGAACATCGGATGGCTGACCACTTCGACCCGCGCGGCCTGCTCCCAGCCACGGCTGACAATCGCATCGCCACCCGCAGGTTCCAGGCCGATCAGTTTGATGAACCAGTCCGGCACATTGGTGACCGCCGGGATGCCGTTGCGTTCGACCAGCGTCTTGTCGTTCGACAGATCGACCACGCGGATGCTCGCGTAGTAACCGCTGTCGAAGATCGAGCTGACCAGCAGCTCGACCATCGCCGGGTCATCGATGTTCGGCGTCAACGACAGCGCCAACGCCGTCGCGGCGTCCTGGGCGTGGGAGCGCAACTGGTTGACGTACTGGGTGCGCGAGCTCTCGAGGCTGACCATGAAGCTGCCGGTGAAGGCGACCACCAGGAACAGACAAATAGCGATCAATAGCTGTTTGAACAAAGACATCTGAGCGCGTGCTCCTAGTTAATCGTTTCGACCGGGAATCCTTCCGCCTGCATTTTCTTCAACACATCCTGCCAACGGGACAACCGCTTGGTATCGCCCACTTTCTTGTTGCCCTTGGCACCCGGCAACCACAAGCCTTCGGCATTGAAAGCGTAGACCGGCAACAGATCGGTACGTTGGCTGGCGGGCTTGATCGCGTCGATCAGGCTGTCGAGCACCAGCGGCATGGCGTCGGGGCTGGCGTAGTAGGTCAGCACCATGTGCGCGCGATTGAGGCTCAGGGCCTTAACGTAAGTAATGCGCAACTTGTCACTGGAAACGCCGAGGCGGCGCAGGCTGAAATACTTGGCGATGGCGAAGTCTTCGCAATCACCGGCGCCTTTCCACAAGGCTTCGATCGGGGTTTCCCAATAATCGACCTCGTGCCACAGTTCGATGTCCTCTTCATAGCGCATCTGTTTGTTGAAGAATTGGTTGACCACATTGAGCTGGTCCAGCTCACTGAGTTGCTTCTGCGTCGCCAACAATTGCTGCCAGGCATCGATGCGCTGCTGACCCTCGCCCAATGGCCCGTACAACGCCTGCGCCCGACGGCTGATCAGGGAAAAATCCCAGTCGGCGTGCAGGCCGCCCGAAATGACACCGGCCAGCAGCAACGCGCAGCACAACCAGCGCAAGGTCCGAGGGATCGCGAAACGTGCCGCCAATGCGAGGCATCCAGGGTGGGCAGGTGGAATCGATTGATGTTGAAGGTTAGCCTGTTAAATAACAATGGCACGGTGAGATCACTGTGGGCCGACTAAACTTGAAGTGTGACCCTGTGTGCGTTTGACAACCTGTCAGGCAGTCACTAGTGTCCTCTTGGATCCAAATTATCTCAGTCATTCAGGGTGCGTTGTAGTGACACAGAAGCCCAACCCTCTCAGCAGTATCAAGGTCAACGGGCCGATTCCCGCGCATTTGGCCCGCTCGGTCATCGAAGAGACCCTGCGTGCCGCCATTCTCGATGGTCGCATTCCTTGCGGCACGGCCCTTCGCCAACAAGACCTGGCCGACCTGTTCGGTGTCAGCCGCATGCCGGTCCGTGAAGCCTTGCGCCAGCTCGAAGCCCATGCACTGCTTAACGTGGTCGCCCACAAAGGTGCGGTGGTCGCGCCACTGGTTCAGGGCGACGCCGTCGAGACTTACGCATTGCGCATCCTTCTGGAGTCCGAAGCCCTGCGCCTGTCGATCCCTTTGCTCACCAACGAAGACTTCGAGCAGGCCGCCCGCTACATCGACGAACTGGAAACGGAACACGATTACACCGAAATCGGCCGGCTGAACCGCCTGTTCCACATGTCGATGTATTGCAAGGCGCCTAACCGTCGGCTCTTGAGGCTGGTCGAAGACGGACTGAACGAAGAGGAACGCTTCCTGCGCTTCAACCTGGAAGCCATGGGCCTGGGCAAACTGTCCCAGGAAGATCACCGTGCGCTGCTGCGGGCGGTGGAAGACCGCGACATCGAGCGTTCGGTGAAGCTGCTCGAACATCACCTCAACCGAGGCGTCGAGGTCATCACCCGCTATCTCGAAAGCCCCGAAGCGCAAAGCAGAAAAACCTCGAAATAAATCACCCCGGCAACGGCGCGAGCAGGTCAACCTGCTCGCCCGCGCTTGCCGCGCCTGCACATCCTTTCTGCCAAACCCGCCCCTTGCACTGACCCTATGACGCGTCGGTGATAGCGGCTGCCTTGATTTACGCTCACTCTTGGGCTGCCAACGAATAACAAACGGGCGACGCACCGCATGAGCGGCGCAGTCCCCGCATCAAGAACCTAAGGAAGGAGTCTTGCCACGGGAAAGGAAGCATCGGCGTCCCGGCCAACTTCCACCCCTCAAATCACACTAACGATCACCCTTAGAAAGTTGCTTCGAGTGAGGCATTCACTCTTTATTTCGATTTCGACTTATATAAGCCGAAAGGAGCAACTACGCCCAAATAAAACTTATTCAAAAAGTCTTATTGGAACTTGTCACGCCCGAAAAAGTTAAACTTTAAAATAGTATAAAAATAACTTGCCCAGCACTTTATTCGTGTATTAGTTTTTCTCCGCCACTACTGGCTACTGGCTGCAACCCTTTAGCCATAAGACTTATATGCAACTAATACCGATCAATTCATTTGAGGCATCCGCTCGCCATCAGACTTTTTAAAGCACTCATTACTTATTGATCACACCTCACTCCGGACCACTTATAGGCTCGCCATGAAATCGACTAAAGACCGTCTTAATCAGAAGAAAGCAGAACTTAGCGCGCACCCGATTTTCTCTGAAATACATTCGCTTTCGGTACTTCAACGCTTCATGGAATCCCATGTGTTTGCGGTATGGGATTTCATGTCGCTGACCAAGCGCCTGCAACAGGAACTGACCTGCGTTCAGCTGCCCTGGCTGCCGCCGAGCGATCCGCAGGCGGCGCGCCTGATCAACGAGATCGTGCTTGGCGAAGAGTCCGATGATCGTCCGGCCCACGGCCATTACAGCCATTTCGAGTTGTACCTCGATGCGATGCGCGAAGTGGGGGCCAGCACGGCCGTCATCGAACGCTTCGTGGCGCTGCAGCAAGAAGGCGTGAGTTATGACGTGGCATTGCAGAGCGTGGACGTTGACCCGGCCGCTGCGCAGTTCGTGCGCCACACCTTGCACACCGCGCTGCATGCACCCGGTCACAGTGTTGCAGCGGCATTTTTGCACGGTCGCGAGAGCGTGATTCCGCAGATGTTCCAGCGGATTCTCGACGATTGGGGCATCGGTATCGAGCAAGCGCCGACCTTCCGTTACTACCTGGAACGGCACATCGAAGTCGATTCCGAAGACCACGGCCCGGCAGCGGAAAAACTCCTCGCGCGATTGGTCAATGGCGATCCGCAACGCGAAGAAGACGTCTACGCCAGCGCCCTCGCCGCCGTGGAAAGCCGCATTGCCCTGTGGGACGGCCTGCGCCTGAGCATGAGTGAGCCGTTGGCGGAGGTGAACGCATGAACGCCGCCGACTACCAATCCTTCGCCGACGCCTGGGAAAGCCGCGCGACCATCCGCACCCGACCGCGCCGCGTTCTGGAGAACGACGAAAAGCTGATCTACCCGCTCAGTCGCCAACCGCTGGTATTGAGTGAAACCTTTCTGCGCGAATGCCCGGAGCAACGGGATTTCGCCCTGGTGCAGACGCTCTACAAATTCATCAACGACGTGGTGATTTTCGAAACCGAGATCGTCGACAAAACCGCGCGCAGCATCGCCAAGAACCGCTTTGCCGTGGCCTTCCCGTTCGCCTGCCGGTACGACGCCATGACCGTGGTGGTGGACGAGGATTATCACGCACTGGTGGCGATGGATTTCATGCAGCAAACCGTCGCCATGACGGGCATCACGCCCATCGGCCTGCCGGATGAAATCGAACTGAGCCGGGCGATTCCGGCCGCCGTGGCACTCGCACCGGAACACCTGCGCAGTGCCGTGGAATTGATCTGCGTAGCCATCGCCGAGAACACCGTCACCGGCGATGTGGCGGCGTTTGCCAAGGACGACACGGTCAAGCAATCGATCAAGGGTTTGATGGCCGATCACCTGCTCGACGAGGGTCGTCACTCGGGCTTCTGGGCGCGGCTGGTGCGCATCTACTGGCACACCGCAAGCGAAGAAGATCGGCGATGCATCGCGCAGATTTTGCCGGTGTTCATCGGCCATTACCTGACCAACGACATTCAGAAGTCGTTCGACTTCCGCCTGATCGAGTCTTTGCAAATCAGCGAAGCCGCGCGCGCCGCACTCAAGCGCGAAGTGTCGGGACTGGCCTTCCCGATCAACCGCCATCACCCGCTGGTCGCCAACATCGTGCGGTTTTTCCGCAGCAGTTCGCTGCTCGATTCGCCGTGCGTTCAAGAAGCCCTGAGCGACTACCTGGTTTAACGAGGAGCACATCATGAGACGTCTCGACATTCTGCTCATCGGGCAGAGCCAGGCCCTGACCGACCTGGCGCTGGAGCTCGAACAACACGGTCATTCACTGATGCGGCTTGAAGCTGTTGGTCAGCCTGCGGCGGGACCGTTCGATTTGCTGATCGACGACACAAGCCTGCCGTATGAGGACTTCGGCGCGACATCGCGACTGACGCTGCAACTGGGCATCGGCGAGCCGACGACTTCAGGTCTTGTGACGTTGGACTTGCTATGCCTGCACGGTTCGACGCTGCTCACGCGCGTGCCGATTGCCGACGAGCCTTCGGGCAACGGCCAGGCATTGCGTGTGCGGGCGGTGGCGGAACTGGTGGATCATGTAGCGCTGCTGGTCAGTCGTTTCTCGCGGGACGCCGACTATTTTCTACTGGCCGAGCCAGCGACCCCGGTGCATTTCGAGCGGCTGGAAAGCCTGCGGTTCCTGGAGCACCTGGCCTTCGTCCATCGGCTCAATTCCACTGCTGATCCTCGGTTGCTGCAACTCGCGCAAGTGCCGATGATCGAGCGGCTTGAGCAGCGCTTCATGCAGTCCGCCGAAAGACCGGCGCTGAACCTTGCCGGCACGTCCCTCAGCTATCGCCAACTGCACGCTCACAGCCGCGCCATCCAGCAGCGTTTGCAGCCAATGCTCGAACAACTCGACGGGCCGTGGGTGATCGGCATTTGCCTGCCGAAATGCAGTGCGTTGTATGCGGGGATTCTGGCGATTCTCGGCAGCGGCGCGGTGTATCTGCCGCTGGAGCCGAGCCATCCGCTGCAACGTCAGCACTACATTCTGTCGAATGCCGGTGCCGTGTTGCTGCTGCACGACGGGCAGCATCCTCTTGCATCCGAGATGCTCAGCCTGGACATCAGCGCGATCGACATCGACAGCGTGGATCTCGACCAACCATTGATGCGCCAGCGCCCGGACCTCGATGCGCCGTGCATGGCGCTCTACACCTCCGGCACCACCGGCCATCCCAAAGGTGTGTTGCTCAGCCAGGCCAACCTCGCGCACTTCACCGCGTGGTACGCCGACTATGTGCAACTGACGGAGCAGAGCCGGGCGCTGCAGTTTTCGTCGTTGAGTTTCGACTCGTCGCTGATCGATATTTTCCCGACCCTGTTGCAGGGCGCCGAGCTGATCGTGCCCAGCGACGATCAACGCCGTGATCCGCTGCAACTGGTGGAACTGATCCGCCACCAACGCTTGAGCCACGCGTTTCTGCCACCAGCCTTGTTGAGCATTCTGCCGCTGGAGCAGTTGCAGGTGCTGGATCATGTGATGACCGGTGGTGATGTGTGCGAGCCCTATGTCATCGAGCAGCTCACCCGCCAGGGCAACCTCTACAACCTCTATGGCCCGACCGAAGCGACGGTGCTGATCACCGCGCGGCAACTGCGCGCCGGCGACAGCAATCGCACCCTCGGCGCGCCCATTGCCAACAGTCAGGTGCTGATTCTCGACGAGGATTTTCAGCCGGTGGCCGAACAGACCGTCGGCGAGTTGTACATCGTCGGGCCCGGTGTCTGCCTGGGCTATCTGAACAATCCGCAACAGACCGCCGAGCGCTATTTGAACGTGAGCCTGCCGAGCGGTGAGCACCTGCGCGCCTACCGCACTGGCGACATGGCGAAGTGGACCGACGCTGGCATCGAGTTGTGCGGCCGCCGGGACAATCAGGTAAAGATTCGCGGCTTTCGGGTCGAGCCGGAGGAGATCGAACGTTGCCTGCGCGACAGTCAGCTTTACCGCCAGGTGGCCGTGGTCATCGACAGCCAACGGCGGATTCTGGCGTTCCTCGCCCAGCCTCAGGAAGCGCTACCCGGCGCGGCGCGTGAAGCGCTGAAAGCACACGCCACCCAGTTTCTGCCGGACTACATGCAGCCCACCGCCTGGACCGAACTGGCGAGCATGCCATTTGCCAGCAACGGCAAGGTCGATCGTAAGGCCCTGCTGGAGCTGCCCGTCAGCATCGCCGAAAACACCGAGCGACGCTTGCCGGCCAGTGCCGATGAAGCGCTGCTGCTGGAGATCTGGGCCGAGCTGCTGGAGTTGCCGTCCAGCGACATTTCCACCGACGAAAGTTTCTTCAATTTGGGCGGCCACTCGATCCTGCTGTCGCGCATGCTGTTGCGCCTGCGTGAAGAGTTCGGTCGCAGCATCTCGATCAACCGCTTCATCGAACTGCCGACCATCGCGAAACTGGCGACACTGGTGCGCGGCTCCGGCACAGAGGAAGTGCTGAGCGAACAGGCCATGGCGGATGCCTTCCGCGAACTGGATATCGAGCCGCTGCCCGTCAGTCGCATGGGTGATGTACACAAGGTGATCGTCACCGGCGCCAACAGTTTTGTCGGTGTGCATATTGTCGAGGCGTTGTTGGCGTGGGGCGCCAGCGAAGTGGCGTGTCTGGTGCGCGATGGCAGCGGGCAATCGGCAGCGGAACGCTTTGCCCACGCATTGCGGGAAAACCGTCTGGAGCATCTGGATTTGAGCCGGGTGCGGGTTTACGCGGCGGACATCACACAGCCCTCGCTGGGGCTTGCGGTGGATGTTTATGAGCGCCTGGATCGCGAGTACGGCGCGCTGGTGCACAACGCCGCCAACGTCAATCACGTGCTGGATTACGAGTCGCTGGCGCGGGACAACGTCGAACCTATCTTCGAGTGCCTGCGCCTGTGCGAAGGACGCAGTAAAAAAATCTTCAATTTCGTCTCGACGCTGTCGGCTTCGAGCACGATTTCCGCTGATGGCCGGGTGCTCGAACTGCCCGCCGCGCAGACCCCGCCGATCTACATCAAGAATGGCTACAACCTGTCCAAGTGGGTAGGCGAACGGATCCTGGAAAGGGCTCGGGAGCGCGGGGTTCGGGTCAATCTGTACCGACCCGGCAACATCAGTTTCAACAGCCTGAGCGGCGTCTGCCAGCCGCACAAAAACCGCTTGATGCTGATGCTCAAAGGCTCGATCCAGCTCGGCCAGGTGCCGGAATTCGCGTTGAATTTCGACCTGATGCCGGTGGACTTTCTCGCCCGTTTCATCGCCTTCCACGCCAGCCGATATTCAGCGGAAAAAGCGGTGTTCAACCTGCACAACCCCGAGCCGCTGAGTTGGGACGATTACGTCGCGTCCTTCCGTGAGGCGGGTCGGGAATTCTCCATGGTCAGCGTCTCCGACTGGCAGCAGCAATTGGGCCGGGTCGACAGCGACAACGCGCTGTTCGGCGTGCTCGGTTTTTACCTCAACGGCTTCGAAGAAGACATCGGCGACATCTCGATGATCGGCCATGACAACGCTCAGGCCGGCGTGCGGCAGATGGGCGCGCACTACCCGGAAAAATCCCCGGCGCTGCTGCGTCGCGGCTGCGACTACCTCAAAGAAATCAACTTCATCTGAATCACTCAAGCGGAGCAAAACCATGAAAAACCTGCAACCCGATACCCTGATCAAAAACCCGCAAGGCTGCCTCGTCGTGTCTTCGGTGGACGTGCCGGCGCAGGCCGAAAAAGTCTGGGCGGTGGTCGGCAACTTTGCCGGCTTCGATCAATTCATCCCGGCGTTGTCGCACATCGAGACGACCGGCGAAGGCGTGTCATCGCTGCGCAAGAAATTCTTCAAGGACGGCAACCTGGTGGTCGAGCAACTCAATTCGCGGGATGACCAGGCGCGGAGCATGACCTGGACCACGATCTACAACACCTTGGGCGTGGCCAATTTGTGGGCGGCGATGACGGTTGAGGTGCTGGGTGAAGGCCAGTCCCGAGCGACCTGGAGCATCATCGCCGAGCCGGCTCAGGGTGGCGCCGAGGCGCTGCCGGGGTTCAAGGATTTTGTGCAGGGGTTTGCCGATGATGCGATGAATAATGTGTTGAAGTTGTTTGCGTAGGACACACTTTTTTCGGTGATGCGCCAGTCCTCTTCGCGGGCAAGCCTCGCTCCTACAAGGTATCGAGTAACCTGTAGGAGCGAGGCTTGCCCGCGAAGAACGATAACGCGGTAGATCTGACCTGAATCAGATCTTGAAGCTATCAACCAACTGCTTCAACCGATTCGCCTGCAACGACAATGCATCGCAATCCTTCAACGTTTCATTGAGGTTGGCCACACTCTGCTGATTCAGCAGATTGATCTGGTTAACGTCGACGTTGAGGGTTTCCACCACCGCCGTCTGCTCCTCGGTCGCTGCCGCCACCGACTGGTTCATCCCGTCGATTTCGCCAATGCGCTTCGTCACGCTGACCAGACGCAGACCCGCCTGGTTCGCCACTTCAACGCTCTCTTCGCTGGAGACCTGACTGGCGTTCATGGTGGTCACCGCTTCACGCGAGCCGACCTGCAGCGACGTGATCATCTTGTGAATCTCCTCGGCCGATTCCTGCGTGCGATGCGCCAGGTTGCGTACCTCGTCCGCCACCACTGCAAAACCACGACCGGCTTCACCGGCGCGTGCCGCTTCAATGGCGGCGTTGAGCGCCAACAAGTTGGTCTGCTGGGAGATGCCTTTGATCACATCGAGAATGTGCCCGATGTTGTCGGTGCTCGCGTTCAGGGTTTCGATCTGCGTGCACGACAGGCTGATTTTCTGCGACAGCTCGGTCATGGCCAGAATGGTTTTTTCCACCACCTGACGACCATCATCGGCCTGCTCGCTCGCGCCGCTTGCATGCTGCGAAGCGTCGGCGGCGTTGCGGGCGATTTCCTGGGTGGCGGCGCCCAACTGGTTAATCGCCGCCGCCACGCTGTTGGTGCGCGCACTTTGTTCGTCGGAACCGACGATCGACGCGTTGGACGAAGCCATCACCCGTTGCGACAGGTCATGGACCTGCCGGGTTGCCGAGGACACTTCGGAAATCGACGCGTGAATTCGCTCCACGAACTGGTTGAAGGAGCCGCCCAGTTCGCCGAATTCATCTTTGCTTTCCACGGACAGACGACGGGTCAGGTCGCCTTCGCCCTGGGCGATGTCCTGCATCGCACGACCCATGGTGGTCAACGGGCGCATCAGCACGTTGATCAGCAGGGTCAGCAGCACCGCAATGACGGTGACAGCGATAAACATCGCGATCAACGCTGAGGTGCGGAATTGGCTCAATGGTGCGTAGGCCTTGTCCTTATCGATCGACAGACCGATGTACCACGCAGCATTCGGCAAACCGTTGACCGGGGTGAACGAGAGGATGCGTTCCTGGTTGTTCAGGGTGACTTGCTGATTGCCCTTCTCGATGCGCAGACCGGCGTTGGGGTAGATGTCCTTCAGGTTCTTCATGACCTGGTCTTTGTCCGGGCTGACGATCACCTGGCCGTCGGCACTGACCAGAAACGCATGGCCAATGCCGCCGAAGTCCACCGAGTTGATGATCTTCACCAGGGTTTCCAGGCTCAGGTCACCGCCGACCACGCCAAGCAACTCGCCATTCTTTTTCACCGGCATGGCGATGGTCACGACCAACCCACCGACGGCCGCCATGTAAGGCGGGGTCAGCATGGTTTTGTCAGCGACAACCGCTTGCTTGTACCAGGGACGCTGACGCGGATCGTAGCCATCCGGCATCTTCGCGTCAGGGCGCTGAGTGAACACGCCATTAGTCTGGCCGACGTACGTGAACTGGAAGTTGGAGGTGAAGGCCGGCTGATCAACCAGCCCCGGCAGATCGGCATTGGCGCCTTGATGAGCGACGTTTTGCGCGAGGTTTTCCAGCACCAGCACGCGGCCGCTCATCCAGTTCTGCACGCTGCTGGCGGTCAGGTCGCCGGCTTGTTGAACGGAGGATTTGAGGTTTTGCCGAATGGTATTTCGCTGCAGATAGTCGTTGTACAAAGTGAACAACGCAAAAGCCAGCACCACGACGCCGGAGGCGGCCAACAGGATTTTATGGCTGAACTTGAGATTCATTTCATAGGGCTTCTATGCAGAAAGTGGGGATGCGTTCCGGGTTGCAACATTCCATGTACAGCTCAAGCGGCTCTAAGGCCGCTCTACTTTGGTGCACGCATGTCTCACCAGTCTGTCGGCACAGGCGGGATAAATCTTAGGGGCTTGTACGAAATGACCGGTATTTCCGTCAGATACCCGCCGAACGGCGTGCTAGAGGGCTTGAGTAGCATTGGTGTGATGACGGTTGTTCGAGCGGCAGTTGCAAATTCCCCGTCCCTTGACAACAATGCGAGTAATTATCATTTGTGACGTTCGGGCTAATGCAGCCGAAGGGCTCACTCTCAACGTTCGGTGGAGCGCTATGTCGCTGATTCGCTCTATCACTGCTACCTGCTGCGGTACCCAACATGATGCCTGTGGATAATTCGGCACTGGGTCGGCGTGGCGAACCTCATCAACAAGTGGTCAAACAAGCCATCCACTGGCTGCTGCGCTTGCGAAACAACGCGAGCAATTCCAGGCTGCGCCAGCAATGCGATGTCTGGCGGGCAGAACATCAGGAACACGAATTGGCCTGGCAACGGGTGCAGTCCCTGCACGCTGAACTCAGCAACAATCTGCATGCGGTACCCGGTGCCCACGTCGCCTTCAACACGCTGGAAAACAGTGCTCAAGGACTGGGCAGACGCCAGGCCTTGAAACTGTTGTCGGGTGCGTTGTTGATGGGATCGGTAGCATGGCTGGGCAGGGATCTGACAGGCTGGCAACAGTGGACCGCGGATTTTGCCACCGCTACGGGCGAGCGCCGTGGTTTCCAGCTGCCGGATGGCACGCGACTCGAACTGAACACCGCCAGCTCAGTGGATCTGGACTACACCGCGCACCAGCGTCGGATCAAACTGACCCGTGGCGAAATCATCGTGACGTGCGGCGGGGCCGATGAAGGATCTTCACTGGATCGACCGCTACGCGTGCACAGTCGCCACGGTGTGTATGAGGGCGTCGCCGCACGTTTCATCCTTCGCCAGGACGCGGACTGCACGCGGCTCAGCGTGACCAGCGGCATGGTCGCGATCCATTCACCACTGCCTGCCGATGGCATGCCGATTCAGGTGCAGGCCGGTCAGAACTATGTGATTGATCATCAGCGGGCACGTTTGGCACCACCGCAGGCCATGGATGTCGGCGCCTGGGTCGACGGTCTGATCGTCACCCGCAACATGCGTCTTGGCGATTTCCTGCAGGAGGTCGGACGCTACCGCCATGGTTATCTGACGTGCACAACAGATATTGCCGACTTGCGGCTGTCCGGTGTCTTCCGGTTGGAGGACACCGACAAGCTGCTGGCCATCCTTCCGCAGACCTTGCCCGTGCAACTGCGCTACCGCACCCGATGGTGGGTGACGTTGGAGCGGCAGTCAGCAGCCACCGCTACAACGTTGCCGCCGGAGCTTTGAGCGATGTGCTCGATCAATTTGTGCGCCAGGTGGGCAACTGATCGAAAACCGCCACAGTGAGCTACCAGTTCTAAATACTCGGCATACAAAAAAGCCAGCCCTTGATTTTCAGGGGCTGGCTTTTTTGTTTCTTGAAGGCGGCCTATCGGGATATTAGCGAGCCCGAAACGACAAAACCCCTGTCTGCGTTAGCAGACAGGGGTTTCGGAATTCAATCTTGACGATGACCTACTCTCACATGGGGAAACCCCACACTACCATCGGCGATGCATCGTT
>NZ_CATKQM010000022.1:0-87349 GCF_949768225.1 Pseudomonas sp. IT-P44
CCTCCTGGAGTCCACACCTCCTGTAGGAGCGAGGCTTGCCCGCGAAGCTTTTTGGTTCAGGCCAGCAAATCCTCATAAAACGCACCAAACGGCCGGGTAGGGTGGGCGATCTGGATTTCCAGAATCCATAACCCCACATTCGGACATTCCTCGAAATTCCCCAGATCTCCGGCACGATAAATCGCATGGGGGAAATCACTGACCCGGTGCCCCTTGATTTCCAGGTTCAGCTTCCAGCCCATCGCCGTCGCCTGTTCGTCGGCGTAGCGATACAGCTCGGGACCGGCCACCTGCCGGGTGCGCCAGTAATCGTGAACCTGATCGAACAAAGTCTTCGCGGCCGCCGCGCAGGCCTTCATCTCGGAATCGTCGCCGACGACGAACGTTGCGCCGGAGTCGCCTTCATGGCGATCCCAGACCACGCCGAGGTCGATAAAGAAAATGTCGTTCTCGGCCAGTACCGGATCGCCTTCGGAGCGTTGCTTGAAGGTTTTCAGAGTGTTTTCGCCAAAGCGGATCTTTGACGGGTGCCAGATGCGGTCCATCCCGAGTTCGTTCAATACGTCGAGGCTCATGGCCAGCGCCTCGGATTCACGCATGCCGGGTTTGATGCGTGGGGCCATTTCGTCGATCGCTTCCCACGTCTTGCGTTTGGCGTGCAGCATGCCTTCCAGGCTGTACGCCAGGCCGACGGCTTCTTTGAGAGGTGCATTCATCATCAGGTCTCGGTGGTGTACTGTTTTTTTCGTTGTGTAGTTATCTATATAGCGAAGTTTGTGTGGACACTGCAACGGCACAAACGACACACGCCTCTGGCGTCCCGGTCCGGCGGCCTTATAATGCCCGCCTTTGCGTAGATCAGCAGGCTGTCACTCCTTGGCAAATATAGATAACCCGGCCGCCGAAATGGCGGCCGACGGCTTTTTCCGCATCGCGTTGGGCGTTGAATACAAAGGCTCTCGCTATCGCGGCTGGCAGCGTCAGGCCTCCGGCGTGCTCACGGTGCAGGAAACCCTGGAAAACGCCTTGTCCAAGGTTGCCGACTCACCCGTGTCGCTGCTGTGCGCCGGGCGCACGGACGCCGGCGTGCATGCCTGCGGGCAGGTGGTGCATTTCGACACGCAGGTCGAGCGGTCGATGAAAGCCTGGGTCATGGGTGCCAACATCAACTTGCCCCACGACGTCAGCGTCAGTTGGGCCAAGGTCATGCCGGCGCATTTTCATGCACGGTTCAAGGCCATCGCCCGGCGCTATCGCTACGTGATCTACAACGATCAGATCCGCCCGGCGCACCTGAACGAAGAAATTACCTGGAATCACCGTCCGCTCGACGTCGAGCGCATGGCTGAGGCTGCGCAATACCTGGTCGGCACCCACGATTTCAGCGCTTTTCGCGCTGGCCAGTGCCAGGCCAAATCGCCGGTCAAAGAGCTGCATCACCTGCGCGTCACGCGTCACGGCAAGATGATCGTGCTGGATATCCGCGCCAGCGCCTTCCTGCACCACATGGTGCGTAACATTGCCGGTGTATTGATGACCATCGGCGCCGGCGAGCGTCCGGTGGAGTGGATGAAGGAAGTGCTGGAGAGCCGCATTCGCCGTTCCGGCGGGGTGACGGCGCATCCATTCGGCCTGTATCTGGTGCAGGTCGAGTACCGCGACGAGTTCGAATTGCCTGAACGTTACATTGGCCCACACTTCCTGACCGGTTTCACCGAACTTGACGGCTGACGCCCTCGAACGCATTTGTTACCATCCGGGACTTTCTCGGATTTACCCTGAGGTTTTATCGACATGTCAGCCGTTCGCAGCAAGATTTGCGGGATTACCCGCATAGAAGATGCGTTGGCGGCGGTCGAGGCCGGGGCTGATGCCATCGGGTTTGTGTTTTACGCCAAGAGCCCGCGGGCCGTGACGTTCCAGCAGGCCCGCGACATCATCAAGGCGCTGCCGCCGTTCGTGACGACCGTGGGTTTGTTCGTCAACGCCAGCCGTTGCGAGTTGGGAGAGTTGCTCGACGCCGTGCCGCTGGACCTGTTGCAGTTCCATGGCGACGAAACCGCTGCCGACTGTGAAGGCTGGCATCGGCCGTACATCAAGGCGCTGCGGGTCAAGGCCGGCGACGACATTGCGGCGGCATGCAATGCGTTTCCAAGTGCCAGCGGTATCCTGCTCGACGCCTACGTTGAAGGTGTACCTGGCGGAACCGGCGAAGCGTTCGACTGGTCCCTGATACCACAAGGCTTGAGCAAGCCGATCATCCTGGCGGGCGGTTTGACGCCGGACAACGTCGGTGAAGCGATTGCCCGGGTTCGGCCTTACGCCGTGGACGTCAGTGGTGGAGTAGAGGCGAGCAAGGGCATCAAGGATCACGCAAAGATTCAGGCATTCATTAACGCAGTACGCAGCAGCAAGTAGTTGATGTGACGGCTGGCAGACTGCCGCCGTCCCAAAATGCACTGCGCTGCACAAAGCAGGCACGGCTGAGGATTGATGGGTTGTACGCAGGTCACGCTTCACTGACCCGGCCACCCACCGATCATCGCCACACACATGAATTTAGCTCAAGGGCATACGCGGGGCTGCGAACCAGAGCGTTCGGGCCGCCGGTACTGGAGAAAGAAAGCATGAGCAACTGGTTAGTAGACAAACTGATCCCTTCGATCATGCGTTCCGAGGTCAAGAAGAGCTCGGTGCCTGAAGGTCTGTGGCACAAATGCCCGTCTTGCGAGGCTGTGCTGTATCGTCCGGAGCTGGAAAAGACCCTGGATGTTTGCCCGAAGTGCAACCACCACATGCGTATCGGCGCCCGCGCCCGTATCGACATTTTCCTCGACGCCGAAGGCCGCAGCGAGCTGGGTGCGGACCTGGAGCCAGTCGACCGTCTGAAATTCCGTGACGGCAAGAAGTACAAGGACCGCCTGACCGCTGCGCAAAAGCAGACTGGCGAGAAAGACGCGCTGATCTCCATGAGCGGCACCCTGCTGGGCATGCCGGTGGTGGTTTCGGCCTTCGAATTCTCCTTCATGGGCGGTTCCATGGGTGCAATCGTCGGTGAGCGCTTCGTACGCGCCGCCAACTACGCCCTGGAAAACAAATGCCCGATGATCTGCTTCGCCGCTTCCGGTGGTGCGCGGATGCAGGAAGCCCTGATTTCCCTGATGCAAATGGCCAAGACCTCTGCGGTACTGGCGCGTCTGCGTGAAGAAGGCATTCCGTTCATCTCCGTGCTGACCGATCCGGTCTACGGCGGCGTCTCCGCCAGCCTGGCGATGCTTGGCGACGTGATCGTCGGCGAGCCGAAAGCCCTGATCGGCTTCGCCGGTCCACGCGTGATCGAGCAAACCGTTCGTGAAAAACTGCCGGAAGGCTTCCAGCGCAGCGAATTCCTGCTGGAGCACGGTGCGATCGACATGATCATTCACCGTCAGGAACTGCGTCCGCGCCTGGGTAACCTGCTGGCGCAACTGACCGGCAAGCCGACGCCGAAATTCGTCGCTGCGCCAATCGAGCCGATCGTCGTTCCGCCGGTGCCTGCAAACATATGACCCAACGCACCCTTGGCGAGTGGCTCGCCTACCTTGAGCAGTTGCACCCTTCGGCCATCGACATGGGCCTTGAGCGCTCGCAACAGGTAGCGTCCCGCATGGGGCTGGGCAAGCCGGCGCCTCGGGTGATCACGGTCACCGGCACCAACGGCAAGGGCTCCACCTGCGCATTCGTGGCTTCATTGCTGCGGGCGCAGGGTCTGAAGGTTGGTGTCTACAATTCTCCGCACCTGCTGCGTTACAACGAGCGGGTGCAGGTCAACGGCGTCGAAGCGACGGATGCCGAGCTGTGCGAAGCCTTTGCTGCGGTGGAGGCGGGGCGTGGCGAAACTTCCCTGACTTACTTCGAAATGGGCACCCTGGCGGCGTTCTGGCTGTTTCAACGGTCAGCGCTGGATGCTGTGGTGCTGGAAGTCGGTCTGGGCGGGCGGCTGGACACGGTCAACGTGGTGGATGCCGACATGGCGCTGGTGACCAGCATCGGCGTGGATCACGCGGATTATCTGGGCGACACCCGTGAGTCAGTGGCCTATGAAAAGGCCGGCATCTTCCGCCAGGGCGCGCCTGCGCTCTGTGGCGACCTGAATCCTCCTCAACCTCTGCTGGACAAGGCGCGCGAGCTGGCTTGCCCGTTTTTCCTGCGGGGACGCGATTTTGACCTTGGTGTCACCGATCACAACTGGCAATGGCGCGGTCTTGACGCTCAAGGGCGTGTAGTCGAGTTGCATGATCTGCCGTTGCTCGATCTGCCGATGGAAAACGCCGCGCTGGCGTTGCAGGCGTACCTGTTGCTTGGTTTGCCCTGGGTCGATGCGCAGATTATTGATGCGCTGAAAGCCACGCGGGTGGTCGGTCGCCTCGACCGCCGCCAGTTCGACTGGCAGGGCAAGCGTCTGAACCTGTTGCTGGATGTGGGGCATAACCCTCACGCCGCCGAATACCTGGCCCGTCGTTTGGCGAGCCGACCGCCGGCCGGCAAGCGTCTGGCGGTGTTTGGATTGCTGGCGGACAAGGATCTGGATGGTGTTGTCGGCGAATTGAATGCTAGTGTCCAGCACTGGGCTGTTGCGCCGCTGGATTCGCCGCGGGCACGACCGGTCGCCGATTTGCACGGGGTGCTGTACAACCTCGGTGCTTCAGTCGCGTCCTATGACAGCGTGGCCGCCGCCCTGGAAGGGCAGTGTGCGCTGGCGACGAGCGACGACGAAATTCTGTTGTTCGGATCATTTTATTGTGTTGCCGAGGCCCTTGAATGGCTGGCCCGGCGCTCCACGGAGGAAGCGGCAAATGGCATTGCTGGATAAGGCTTACAAACAGCGCATGGTCGGCGCCCTGGTGCTGGTGGCGCTGGCGGTGATTTTCCTGCCGATGCTGTTTTCCCGTCAGGATGAGCAGCGTCAGGTGACGGTCGAAGCGCCAGCCGCCCCGCAAGCGCCTTCGGTGCCGCAGGTGCAGGTTGAGCCGGTGGCGGTGCCTGAGCCGCAAGTCTTGCCGCAGGAGCCTGTGCCGAGTGATGACGACATCGCGCAGCAGGAAGAGCCCGTAATGCCGATCGCGCCGACTGCACCCGTCGCGCCTGCGCCTGCCGCAAAACCGGTAACGCCGCCTCCGGCACCGGCTCCGGTCAACAAACCGACGACTGCGCCGAGCCAGCCGATTACCGCCGCACCGGGTAAGCCGGATACTACTCAAAGCCGCGTCGACGCCAATGGCCTGTCGGTCAGCTGGTCGGTGCAACTGGCCAGCCTGTCGAGCCGTGCCAGCGCAGAAAACCTGCAAAAAACCCTGCGCAGCCAAGGCTACAACGCCTACATTCGCACGGCTGACGGCAAGAATCGGGTGTTCGTAGGGCCGTTGATCGAGCGTGCGGAAGCCGATCGTCTGCGCGACTTGTTGAACCGCCAGCAGAACCTCAAGGGTTTTGTGGTGCGCTTCCAGCCTGAGCGCGGTTGAAAACTATCGACCCGATTTGAAATGCACTGACAAT
This sequence comes from Pseudomonas sp. IT-P44, assembly GCF_949768225.1. Taxonomy (NCBI): domain Bacteria; kingdom Pseudomonadati; phylum Pseudomonadota; class Gammaproteobacteria; order Pseudomonadales; family Pseudomonadaceae; genus Pseudomonas; species Pseudomonas sp. IT-P44. Next base: position 5,536 of record NZ_CATKQM010000022.1, read on the forward strand.
CGCAGCTTACCGATAAGCATGGGCTCTGCTAAAATGCGCCGCCTTATCCGTCTGTAGGCTGCACTGTGCCATTTACCTGGGTTGACTGGGCGATCGTTGCAATCGTCGCCATCTCCGCATTGATCAGTCTGAGCCGCGGCTTCGTCAAAGAAGCATTATCGCTGGTGACCTGGATCATCGCAGGAGTCGTCGCCTGGATGTTCGGTGGTGCATTGTCCGAATACCTCGCCGGATACATCGAAACGCCATCGGCACGTGTGATCACGGGCTGCGCAATAATGTTTGTCGCCACGCTGATCGTAGGCGCAATGATCAATTATCTTATCGGCGAATTGGTTCGCGTCACCGGGTTGTCCGGGACCGATCGATTCCTCGGCATGGCCTTCGGCGCCGCGCGTGGCGTGTTGCTGGTGGTCGTGGCGGTCGGGCTGTTGAGCCTGGGTCCGGTACAGCAGGACGGGTGGTGGCAACAGTCGCAACTCGTGCCAAAATTTCTATTGGTCGCAGACTGGTCCAAAAACCTGATTCTCGGGTGGAGCAGTCAGTGGCTTGCCAGCGGTATCAGCGTACCCGCTGAAATACCGTTCAAGGAGCACCTCTTGCCGACGGCCAAAACGCCTCAGTGAGTTGTGTTCAGTTCAGATCCATTAAGTAGGGGTTGCGTCGCATGTGTGGCATCGTCGGTATCGTCGGTAAGTCGAACGTCAATCAGGCGCTGTATGACGCGCTAACCGTCCTCCAGCACCGCGGCCAGGACGCTGCCGGTATCGTGACCAGCCATGACGGCCGGTTATTCCTGCGCAAGGACAATGGCCTGGTGCGTGACGTGTTCCATCAGCGTCACATGCAGCGTCTGGTCGGTCACATGGGCATTGGCCATGTGCGTTACCCGACCGCGGGCAGCTCGACCTCGGCCGAAGCTCAACCGTTCTACGTCAACTCGCCTTACGGCATCACCCTGGCGCACAACGGTAACCTGACCAACGTTGAACAGCTGGCCAAGGAGATTTACGAATCTGACCTGCGCCACGTCAACACCAATTCCGATTCGGAAGTGCTGCTCAACGTGTTCGCGCACGAACTGGCCCAGCGTGGCAAGTTGCAGCCTACCGAAGAAGACGTGTTCGCTGCCGTCACTGACGTGCACAACCGTTGCGTCGGTGGTTACGCTGTCGTGGCGATGGTGACCGGTTACGGCATCGTCGGTTTCCGCGATCCGCACGGCATCCGTCCGATCGTTTTCGGTCAGCGTCACACCGACGAAGGCGTCGAGTACATGATCGCCTCCGAAAGCGTGTCCCTGGACGTGCTCGGTTTCACCCTGATCCGCGACCTGGCACCGGGCGAAGCGGTCTACATCACTGAAGACGGCAAGCTGCACACCCGTCAGTGCGCGACCAACCCGTCCCTGACTCCGTGCATCTTCGAACACGTCTACCTGGCGCGTCCGGACTCGATCATCGACGGTGTCTCGGTTTATAAGGCCCGTCTGCGCATGGGTGAGAAGCTCGCCGAGAAGATCCTGCGCGAGCGTCCGGATCACGACATCGACGTGGTCATCCCGATTCCGGACACCAGCCGTACCGCTGCTCTGGAGCTGGCGAACCACCTGGGCGTCAAGTTCCGCGAAGGCTTCGTGAAGAACCGCTATATCGGCCGGACCTTCATCATGCCGGGCCAGGCCGCACGGAAAAAATCCGTACGCCAGAAGCTCAACGCCATCGAACTGGAATTCCGCGGCAAGAACGTGATGCTGGTGGATGACTCGATCGTTCGCGGCACCACTTGCAAGCAAATCATCCAGATGGCCCGCGAAGCTGGCGCCAAAAACGTCTACTTCTGCTCCGCGGCACCGGCCGTTCGCTACCCGAACGTCTACGGCATCGACATGCCGAGCGCCCACGAGCTGATCGCCCATAACCGTTCGACCCAGGACGTCGCGGATCTGATCGGCGCAGACTGGCTGATCTATCAGGACTTGCCTGACTTGATCGAAGCGGTCGGTGGCGGCAAGATCAAGATCGACAAGTTCGATTGCGCGGTGTTCGACGGCCAGTACGTGACCGGCGACGTCGACGAGGCTTACCTGAACAAGATCGAGCAGGCACGCAACGATGCCTCCAAGGTCAAGACGCAGGCAGTCAGCGCGATCATTGATCTGTACAACAACTGAGTAAACGCGCGGCCTGTAGGAGCGAGGCTTGCCCGCGAAGCTTTTGGTGTTCCCAAAGGCCCCTTCGCGGGCAAGCCATGCTCCTACAGGCCGTTTTTGTATCTATTAGCGAGTAGGGCAAGGAGTGACAGCATGAGTCAGGATTGGGATGCCGGTCGGCTGGACAGCGACCTCGAAGGCGTAGCGTTCGATACCCTGGCCGTACGCGCCGGTCAGCACCGCACGCCGGAAGGCGAACACGGTGATCCGATGTTCTTCACTTCCAGCTATGTATTCCGTACCGCCGCCGACGCGGCCGCACGTTTTGCCGGGGAAGTGCCGGGCAACGTTTACTCTCGCTACACCAACCCGACCGTGCGCGCGTTCGAAGAGCGCATTGCCGCGCTGGAAAGCGCCGAGCAAGCCGTGGCCACCGCCACTGGCATGGCCGCCATCATGGCGGTGGTGATGAGCCTGTGCAGCGCCGGCGATCATGTGCTGGTCTCGCGCAGCGTGTTCGGTTCGACCATCAGCCTGTTCGAGAAGTACTTCAAGCGCTTCGGCATCGAAGTCGATTACGTGCCTCTGGCGGACCTGTCCGGCTGGGACGCGGCGATCAAGGCCAGCACCAAATTGCTGTTCGTCGAGTCGCCGTCCAATCCGCTGGCCGAGCTGGTGGACATCGCCGAACTGGCGAAAATCGCTCACGCCAAAGGCGCGATGCTGGTGGTCGACAACTGCTTCTGCACGCCTGCGCTGCAGCAGCCGCTGAAAATGGGCGCGGACATCGTCGTGCACTCGGCGACCAAGTTCATCGACGGCCAGGGCCGTTGCATGGGCGGTGTAGTGGCCGGTCGCAGCGAGCAGATGAAAGAAGTGGTCGGCTTCCTGCGTACCGCCGGGCCAACCTTGAGCCCGTTCAACGCGTGGATCTTCCTCAAAGGCCTGGAAACCCTGAACCTGCGCATGAAGGCGCACTGTGCCAACGCGCAGCAACTGGCCGAGTGGCTGGAGCAGCAGGACGGTATCGAGAAAGTCCATTACGCCGGCCTGAAAAGCCATCCGCAGCACGCGTTGGCGCAGCGTCAGCAGAAAGGTTTCGGCGCCGTGGTGAGTTTCGAGGTCAAGGGCGGCAAAGAGGGCGCGTGGCGCTTTATCGATGCAACCCGATTGATTTCGATCACCGCCAACCTTGGCGATAGCAAGACCACCATCACCCACCCGAGCACCACCTCCCACGGCCGTCTGGCGCCGCAAGAGCGTGAAGCTGCGGGCATTCGTGACAGCCTGATCCGCATTGCGGTCGGTCTGGAAGACGTGGCCGACCTGCAGGCTGATCTGGCGCGCGGGTTGGCTGCCTTGTGATCGAGTTGTCCACGCCGACTACCAGTTCCAATGGCCGCGTCGCACTGGTGACCGGTGCTGCGCGGGGCATTGGTCTGGGGATTGCGGCCTGGCTGATCAGTGAAGGCTGGCAGGTGGTGCTGACGGACCTGGATCGGGTGCGTGGTTCGAAGGTGGCGAAGGTGCTGGGCGACAACGCCTGGTTCATCGCCATGGACGTCTCGAACGAAGGGCAGGTGGCGTTGGGTGTCGCCGAAGTGCTGGGGCAGTTCGGGCGTCTGGATGCGCTGGTGTGCAACGCGGCAGTGGCCGATCCGCACAACATCACCCTGGAAAGCCTCGATCTGGCTTACTGGAATCGGGTACTGGCGGTAAACCTCAGCGGGCCGATGCTGTTGGCCAAGCACTGTGCGCCGTACCTGCGTGCTCACAGCGGTGCGATCGTCAACCTGGCCTCGACCCGCGCCGGGCAGTCAGAACCCGACACGGAGGCCTATGCGGCGAGCAAGGGCGGTCTGCTGGCCTTGACTCACGCCTTGGCGATCAGCCTCGGGCCGGAAATTCGCGTCAACGCCGTCAGCCCTGGCTGGATCGATGCGCGAGACCCTGGGGTGCGGCGTGCCGAACCCCTCACCGAATCTGACCATGCGCAGCATCCGGCGGGCCGGGTAGGGACGGTCGAGGACGTGGCGGCGATGGTTGCCTGGCTGTTGTCGAAGAATGCGGGTTTCGTCACGGGCCAGGAGTTTGTGGTCGATGGCGGCATGACCAAGAAGATGATTTACAGCGAATAGCAGTGCGGAGGCGGTCTTCTGCATTGATGCCGAATGTGCCGGCCTCTTCGCGAGCAGGCTCGCTCCCACATTAAAAGCGCGGTCCACTGTGGGAGCGAGCCTGCTCGCGAAGCGGTCTGACGGCCGCGCACATCCCCAGGGATGACACGATTTTGTCTTTTTCAGAAAAACTTCAATCCTGCTATTGACTTAGCTTCGTTAGGTGCGTAAATTTCGCGGCCTCAGAGAAGCAAAGGGTGATTAGCTCAGCTGGGAGAGCGTCTGCCTTACAAGCAGAATGTCGGCGGTTCGATCCCGTCATCACCCACCACTTCTTGAGACTCTTGCGAAAGCAGGAGGGAAGCTGAAAAGCCTCCACCGACGCGCAGCGGTAGTTCAGTCGGTTAGAATACCGGCCTGTCACGCCGGGGGTCGCGGGTTCGAGTCCCGTCCGCTGCGCCATATTTTCCGAGTCAGGTTTATCCCTGATTTGAGATTGAAAGAGAGATTGAAAAGTCTCGGAGCTTCAATCAGACGAGTTAGGACGCAAGTCCAAAGCGATACGCAGCGGTAGTTCAGTCGGTTAGAATACCGGCCTGTCACGCCGGGGGTCGCGGGTTCGAGTCCCGTCCGCTGCGCCATATCTGCCTCAAGGCCCACTGAACGCCTTGGAGCTACGAAGAAGCCTCTGGTGATCTTCGAGTCGATAGCAAAGACCCTGGTCGAAAGACCGGGGTTTTTTGTGTCTGAAATTTGGCTTTTATGCCACTTCACGCTTACCCATATGACCTTTCTGCACGTCCGTTGCATAAAGGACTTCCTTCGTAGCTCTGACATTAATTAGAATCACTCTCATTTACGATAACTCCTTGGCACAGGGCTTCTTGAGATGAGTGATGCAGCGATGCCGAAGGAGCAAACCCTTCACGACCTGTACCGCGATCACCGTGCCTGGCTGGAAGGCTGGTTGAGAAGGCGCATGGGCAACGGCTGTGATGCGGCGGATTTGAGTCAGGATACGTTCCTGCGTGTGCTCGCCAGCTCTCAGCGCATCGCTGACTTGCAAGAGCCCCGTGCCTATCTGCTGACCGTCGGCAAACGCCTGCTGAGCAATTTCTACCAGCGTCGCAGCCTTGAGCAAGCCTATCTGGCTGCGTTGGCGTCGATGCCTGAAGACTGTGCGCCATCACCCGAACAGCGCTGGTTGCTGCTGGAAACCCTGCAAGCACTGGATGAGCTGCTCGACGGACTGCCAAGGGCGGTGCGCCGGGCGTTTCTCTGGAGTCAGCTCGAAGGCTTGAACTACCAGCAAATCGCCGAGCGCCTGCGGGTGTCGGAGCGCACGATCAAACGTTACATGGCGCAAGCCTACGAGCATTGCCTGTTGGTGGAACTGTGAACAGTCAGTCTTCTTCCGATCCCCGTCAGGCCGTCCGGGCTGCCGCGCAATGGCTTGCGTTGCTCGAGTCTGGTGGCGCCAATGAGCAGGACCGCGCGAACTTGCAGCGTTGGCGCGACACCTGCGCCAGTCACGAGCAGGCCTGGCAGAAGGCCCAGGCCTTGCGTCAGCGTTTCGCCGATCTGCCGTCGGCGCTGGCGCTGAGCAGCCTGGACCGTCCTGATCCGGGCCGACGCGCAGTGCTGAAGCGCGCATTGGGCGCCGTGGCGTTGGTGCCGACGGCTTGGCTGATCAGTCGACAATTGCCTCTGGACGTCTGGCGTGCCGACCTGCACACCGCCACTGGCGAGCGCAAAAAGGTGCAGCTCGCCGATGGCAGTTCCTTGCAGCTCAATACCGCCAGTGCCGTCGATGTGGATGTGCAGAACCGCCGCGTGAAGCTGATAGAAGGCGAGCTGTCGCTGAAGGTGCCGGGCACTGCGCCGCTGACGATCCAGACGAAGTTCGGCAACGTTATCCTCAGCCAGAGCGAAGTCTGCGTGCGCCAGGAGGCATGGGGCTGTCGGGTGTCGGTGTTCAACGGTAGCGTGCAGTTGCAGCCCCTGCATGGGGCGGCACTGGCATTGCGCGAGGGGCAGCAGGTCAGCCTTGAAGCGGCGGGTGTCGGCGCGATCACGCCATTCGATGCGCTTGCACCAGGTTGGCGTGAAGGCGTGCTGATGGCGAAGAACCAGCCGCTGGGGGATTTCCTGCGCGAACTCGGCACTTACCGACCGGGCGTTCTGCGCTGGGAGCCTGAACTGGAAAGCCTGCGTGTCACCGGCAGTTTCCGTCTCGACGACACGGATCGCGTCCTCGCGCTGCTTGCGGCCAGTCTGCCGCTGGAGGTGCATTCCCGAACCCGCTACTGGGTCACGTTGCTGCCGCGCAAAAATAGTGTGTAAAGCCTGTCCCCTTTTTTCGACTCGCTTGTCATTCAAGGCATGTGAACGAATCAAGAGAGCAAATTCAATGCCTGCACCTTGTTATCCGCGTCTGCGTCCGTTGTTGCACCTGAGCCTGTTGTTGGGCCTGAGTGCCAGTCCATTGTTCATAACCGCAAGCTGGGCCGAAGATACTGCCCGACGCAATTATCAGGTGCCTGCCGGCAGCCTGAGTGATGCGCTGACCCGTTTCGCGGGGTTGTCTGGGGTCAATCTCTCGGTTGATCCGGCGCTGGTCAGCGGTCGCAACAGTACCGGCCTGTCTGGCGATTACGCGGTCGAGGAGGGCTTTGCGCGACTGTTGCAGGGTTCCGGTCTGCAGTTGCAAGCGGTGGGCGAGCAGGCGTACATCCTGACCCCGGCGCCAGAAGGCAGCAGCCTGCAACTGGCCCCGACCTCGATTCTTGGTGCCACCGGCGGGGCGGACGGCGAGGTGTATGCTGGCGGTCAGGTTGCGCGTCGCGGCTCGCAAGGTTTGCTGGGCTCGAAAGACTTCATGGAAACGCCGTTCAGCATGACCACCTACACCAGCGAGGCGGTCAAGAACTTGCAGGCGCGTACCCTGGGCGAGCTGATCGCCAGCGATCCTTCCGTTCGCGCCACCAACCCGGCCGGTGGGCGCTATGAGCAATTCACCATTCGCGGGTTCAGCCTGTTCAACAGTGATGTCGCCTACAACGGCCTCTACGGCGTTTTGCCGACCTATACGATCGACATGGAGATGGCCGACCGCGTCGACATTCTCAAAGGCCCGAGCCAGCTCATCAACGGCATCTCGCCGCGAGGTGCCGTGGGTGGCGGGATCAACGTGGTGCCCAAACGCGCGACCGACAAGCCGATCACTTCGTTTACCGGCAACTACGCGTCCGACAGCCAGACCGGCGGTGCCGTGGATATCGGCAGGCGCTTTGGTGAAGACAACAAGTTCGGCATTCGTTTCAACGGCGTAAAACAGTCCGGCGACACCGAATGGGATCACCAGAATGTCGACCGCGAGATGGCCGTACTGGGGCTGGATTTCCGCGGTGAGCGCCTGCGACTTTCGACCGACCTGGGGCGCACCGAGCGCGATACCGACGCCCCGCAGGAGCGCGTGCAAGTTGGCGCCGCCGCACAGGTTCCGCATGCCAGCGATGTCCGCCACAACTATGCGCAGCCCTGGAGCAAGGCGAGTACCAACGACACGTTCGGCACAGTGAACGGCGAATTCGATGTCAGCGATAACGTGATGCTGTACGGCGGTGTGGGCGCGCGCGAAAGCAATCATGACTTCCTCCGTCATGCCGTTGCGGTCACCAACAACCGGGGCGACTTTAGCGTTCAACCCCGTGACTTCACCCGTGACGAAAGTGTCCGGACGGCTACTGCCGGGGTGCGCAACTGGTTCCACACCGGGCCCGTGAGCCACGAGGTCAACCTGGCTGCCAGCTATTTCTACATGGACTTTGAAAATGGCGGCGCCCGTTATGCCACGGCCAACAGCAACCTCTATAACCCGGTGGTAACGCCGACACCTGTCAGGCCCACTCGACTCGATTCGAAGGTCTACACCGAGAACCGCTTCAGCGGTCTGGCGCTGTCCGATACGCTGGGGTTCTTCGATGATCGCCTGTTGTTGACCCTCGGCGCCCGCTGGCAGCGGGTGAAGGTTGACGACTGGACGGACGATGTCAAAGGCGACACGGCCTACGATGAAGAAAAGGTTTCGCCGTCGGGCGGCGTCCTGTTCAAGGCTACCGACAAGCTGTCGCTGTACGCCAACTACATGGAAGGCTTGAGCCAGGGCAAGATCGCACCATCGACTTCGGTGAACGAGGACGAAATCTTCCCGCCGTTCATCAGCCGCCAGGTCGAGGTCGGCGCCAAATATGACGCAGGTGCGTTTGCCGTCACCGCCGCGGTGTTCCGGATCAAGCAGCCGGCCTATGAAACCAACGCCACGACCCGCGTCTTCGGTCCGAACGGCAAGCGCCAAAACGAAGGTGTGGAACTGAGTGTGTTCGGTGAGCCGCTCAAGGGTTTCCGTCTGCTCGGCGGTGTCATGTACATCGACAGCGAGTTGACTGATACCGCCAACGGCACCTTCGACGGTAACCGTGCGCCAGCGACGCCGGAATACAACGTCAACCTCGGCGCCGAGTGGGATGTGCCGACCTTGCAGGGGCTGACGCTGACCAGTCGCGGCATCTATTCCAGCTCGCAGTATCTGGACCAGTCCAACGTCAAGGAAATCGATTCGTGGGAGCGTTTTGATGTAGGCGCCCGCTACGCGTTCAAGGTCGAGGAAAAGAACATTACCTTGCGCGCCAACATCGAGAACGTGGCGGGCAAGCGTTACTGGAGTTCGGCCGGTGCTTCGGATGACAGCGAGCCGGGATTGACGCTGTCGACGCCGCGCACGTACCTGCTTTCGGCGACTGTCGATTTCTGAATCGAACCTGTGGGAGCGAGCACGCTCGCTCCCACAAAGTAGTGCGGTGTTGCTCAGTAGCCGAACTTGTCTCGCAATCCGTAGTACCAGGCGCCCAGCGCCGCAAACGGTGTGCGCAGCAATTGCCCGCCCGGGAAAGGGTAGTGCGGCAAGTCGGCAAACGCGTCAAAACGCTCAGCCTGACCGCGCAACGCTTCGGCCAACACTTTGCCCGCCAGGTGCGTGTACGTCACGCCGTGACCACTGCAACCCTGGGAGTAGTAGATGTTGTCGCCCAGGCGTCCGACCTGCGGAAGACGCGACAGGGTCAGCAGGAAATTGCCGGTCCAGGCGTAATCAATCTTCACGTCCTTGAGCTGCGGGAAAGCCTTGAGCATCTTCGGTCGGATGATCGCTTCAATATTCGCCGGGTCCCGCGCGCCGTACACCACGCCACCGCCGAAAACCAGGCGCTTGTCGCCGGTCAGACGGTAATAGTCGAGCAGGTAGTTGCAGTCTTCGACACAGTAATCCTGCGGCAACAGGCTCTTGGCCAACGCTTCGCCCAATGGCTCGGTGGTAATCACCTGCGTTCCACACGGCATCGACTTGGCTGCCAATTCCGGCACCAGATTACCGAGGTACGCGTTGCCCGCCACGATGATGAACCTGGCCCTGACCCTGCCTTGAGGCGTGTGCACTATCGGGGTTGCGCCGCGCTCGATGCGCACCGCCGGCGACTGCTCATAGATAGTGCCGCCCAACGACTCGACCGCCGCGGCTTCGCCGAGTACCAGGTTCAGCGGATGAATGTGCCCGCCGCTCATGTCGAGCATGCCGCCAACGTATTGCTCGCAGTTCACTACTTCACGAATGCGGCGTTGATCCAGCAGCTCAAGCTGCGTGTGACCAAAACGCTCCCACAGACGCTTTTGCGATTCCAGATGGCCCATCTGCTTGCCGGTGAGCGCGGCGAACACACCGCCGTCCTTCAGGTCGCACTGAATATTATATTTGGCGACCCGCTCACGAATGATCCGCCCACCCTCGAACGCCATCTGCCCCAACAACTGCGCCTGCTTGGGGCCAACGCTGCGCTCGATCACATCGATGTCGCGGCTATAACTGTTAACGATCTGGCCACCGTTACGACCCGATGCGCCGAAACCCACCTTGGCGGCTTCCAGCACCGTGACCTTGAAACCGTTTTCCAACAGAAACAGTGCAGAGGACAGGCCTGTGTAACCGGCACCGATCACACAGACATCAGTCTCTACATCACCCTGCAAGGCCGGGCGCGGCGGAACCGCATTGGCCGATGCGGCGTAGTAGGACTCTGGGTAGGGTGTGTTCGCCATCCTGCTGCCTCTGTTTAATATATTTTACGAGTGCATCGATCCTACCCGAGTTAAAAATCGACCGCCAGCCACCGCAAAATCTTCCTTGCAGCCGCGAAATTAAATATTTTGCATATTCATAGGGTTAGCTCGAAAAAAGGTGTTGACACCCCTCCGGAATTCCGTAGAATGCCGCCTCACAGCAGGCACGTAGCTCAGTTGGTTAGAGCACCACCTTGACATGGTGGGGGTCGTTGGTTCGAGTCCAATCGCGCCTACCAAACAAAATCCGCTCTGCTGGGCGGTCTAGAAGGGCTCACCGAAAGGTGGGCCCTTTTTTGTTGTCTGCGATTTGAAAAACTCCCAGCTCAGAACGCCAATTCGGCACTTGCCTCCAGGTACTCGATCTTCTTTTCGTCGTGCCCCTCCTGATAGTGCTTCGTCATCCTCTCGTTCGCATGCCCCATCAACGCCTGAATGTACTCCTGTGGGAAGCTTGCTGCTCGTACAGCCATCTGAAGTGCGGATCTCGTGAAAAGAGGGGAGGCTCGCCGGCTGGCATATGGTCGTAGGCGCGCGCCGCATCCGGGGCCTTGCTGAGCTCCTTGGTCAGGTAGTCCGGGGTTGCCGACGCCCGGTGGTCCTTTGCGTCGATCTGTTCTCGGCGCCGCGTCTTGGGCTTGTAGTGGATCAGGCGTGGCGGCACCAGTGGCGACCGCTCCGTGAGCTGGAGCAGGCCAGGCAGCCTCTGAGGCTGGAGGGGAGGGGAGGCGCACATTTTTCAGGGGTGTGCCTTGGCCGGAGATTGGTATGGATTCCTGTGGCTACGTTGGACTTGTAGCCTGTCTGGCGCTTTCCAATACCCTTTTTTTAGTAAGCTTCGAAATCGGCAACTCGATGAAGGCAAAGCTCCACCAAGAAAACACCATAATCAAAGAGCAAGTAATTATTAGTGTAAGCGTCAGGTTTAAATCAAAGTGATTTTTTGCGCTCAGCATGTACCAAATCACTATCGGATGGATGAGGTATGTGGAGTACGAAAAATCACCTAATTTCGTAAGTATTGAAAGTTTAGGAAGAAATCTTTCTTGCGATATGATCGCGATCACGATTATTGCGCTCGGAATCCCAAGCCGCATTGGGTCATGAGTGTCGGTGTCTGGCATTAATGCTACTGCTGCAATCGATATTGCTACCAGAGGAATGGCAGCCATCGGGTTGATTCGTTTAAGTAACCCAAGCTGGTAAATGATGGAGATTATTATCCCCAGCAAGAATTCATATACTATTGGGGCCCCGTAGAATAAGAACGATCCACCCATTTTTGGCAATATGTAAGTCGATATGATAACCCCGAAAAATATCGCAGGAGCTAGAAGAGCGCGGGGCAGGAAAAGAGATAAAAAGAATATCGCATAAAAAAGCACTTCGTAATTTAGCGTCCATCCTACTGTGAGGGTCGGATATATTCCTATGCCAGACGGATTTGGGGTGGGAATGAAAAAAAGACTTTTTAGCAGGGATATGCTATCGACGCCCAATAAGGGCATTATGGATGGAGCCCAGTAAATCGTCGCAGCGGTAATAAGGGTGAAAATCCAGTATGCCGGTACTATTCGAGCGGCTCTTTGTATGAAAAATTCTCCAGGTGTCAACGGTCTCTGGGAGGCAGAAGTAAAAATGACAAAGCCACTGATTACGAAAAAAATATCAACCCCGATAGATCCGTATAGCGCGATGATATTTGATACTTCATTACTTTTTCCATAACCGAAAATCTGAATGTAGTGGTGGAATACTACAATCCATGCGGCGAGAGCTCTAAGAATCTGAACTGAATTTAGCATTACGATTTCATTCGAAAAAATTGAGTATACCGATAAGCGATCAAGTCCGCCTCTTCTCTGGTGGTCCCCCACGCTCAATCGTCTGCTGCGGACGCCTGGGCTGCTGGAACAGACCGAGTGGGCGGCGAAGTCGGCGGCGCGGTTCTGGAATTCGAGAAGCCGGAACGTGCCGGCCGATGCCGGAATTTGAGGCGCAGCGGCGAACGAAGCCGGGGAGCGCGAAAAAGGAACAATCCCTCAACAGTCAATCAACAAAGCGATTCAAGATGGTGTCTAGTCCTGAATAAGGTTTACACCTGTTTCAGGGCTGGACACTGCGATTTGCAAAGCCCTCGCCGCGCTACATCATCAGGTCGGCTCTAGCCTTCATGTAAGCCGTGGGCTTACATTTGTCGGAAGACCAAAAGCCAGGACCTGGAGCCGCCGATGGTTACTGAGCGACTTGATTAAAAGTTTTTCGGATGTCGGTGCCGAGTATTTCGGTGATCTTTTGATAGCCTTCAAAGTTCGGATGGACTGCGTTATCCCAGAAATAGCTTTGGCTGTTTGGAAGCTTCCTGAACTCGGAGCCCAAGTCGATTATTTTGCAGTCGCATCCCTCGCCATTCCACGCAAGTAACAATCTGTTCACTTCTTCATTGTGTGCATCATGTTCGTCAAGCCGAGGAAGCAGGGTAGAGATGATGACCTGTCCGCCTTTTTCGTTCAGTGCCTTCGCAATCTCTTTCAGGTTTTCAATCGTTTTCGGTGGCGCCCAAAAATTCCAATCGTTTGTTCCTGCAAGCACAAAGTAATAATCGGATGGTTTGATTTTGTCCAGGCGGTCAATGACTTGCTGGGTATTGTTGCCCCCTTCACCGGCATGTCCATAACCAACCACATCGGTGTGAGGCCCTACAAACTGCACTCCAGGCAACTCTGGGGCGAGTAGGCAACGGAAATAACGGCCGTAGCTCCACCAGGTAATCGAGTCGCCTACCATCGTCAGGGTTTTAGCGTTTTTCACGGGTTCTGTTTTAAGGGCGTAAAACTCGTAGATCCCGGTTTTTTTCGGAGCTTTTCCGGATTCCCACTCAACGTTCCCGACATAAGAAACTCCGTCAATCAGGAAGGCCTCACCCACACGGAATCTCGCAGATGATTTGCCGGAATCCATTTCATAAAGAGTGTCAAAGTCGAACACTGCATTCTTGCCAGTGATGTCGCCGGTCTCCGGCGAGAATTTGATCGCGTCGGATTTCAGCCTTTTCGTCTCAAAAGACCCAATCAGGGTTTTCCCGACGATGGTCGTGGGTTGCATCTCGCAGGCTGCTTGCGCTGTAGAGGCGCACAGCATGAGGAAAAATATTATTTTGCGCATTGGAGCGATCAGATTCATGCCGAATGATGAGCGGGAGTCTACAAGGAGAATGATCGGGTGTCTGTCACATGGCCATCATTGCAAACAGGCGCAGCGCCGGCCTGAGTGAGGATCTTCTTTGCACCTGCTTGCAGCTCGCGAATGACTTTGTTTTCTGTTCTTCGTTTGCGTCTCCCGCGTGGGGGAGGGGGCAATCCCCGATTTTATGGGCTACTACTGACAGGCTGATCCAACTCAAACCTGACTGGAGTATCTCGATGCTTGCCCACTGGTTTTTTGCGGCGATTCATCTCTTGGCTTACGCCCTGGGTTTCTGGGCCGTACTGACCCGCGGCAGCGCTTTTCGGCGGTTGGCCGCGGGGCTGGGTGAGGCGCGCAGCGTCTTGATTGCAGATAATCTGTGGGGCATTTCAGCGGTCATTCTGCTGGTCACCGGTGGGATGCGAGCCTTTGCCGGGTACGAAAAGGGCACTGACTACTATCTTCACCAGCCATTGTTTCATCTGAAGATGACACTTTTCGTACTGATTCTGCTACTTGAAATCGCGCCGATGATCACCCTGATCAAATGGCGGATTGCGCAGGCGCGTGGCGCAGCCATTGATGCCAGTCGTGCGAAGCTGTTCGCGCGGATCAGTCATATCGAAGCGCTGCTGGTGATGTTGATGGTCGTGGCGGCCACGGGCATGGCGCGGGGAGTGACGTTTGGCTAGCCGGGTACGAATGCATACTTCCCCAGGCTTAATCCGAAACGTCCGACAGCCATGACGTGAGACATGCCGGTAGTATCGGCTTCACGTTCGGGGGTGGGGGATGCAGGAGTGATCGCTGTGCGTGAATCTTTAGCCAGCCGTGGTTCGGGGACGAACAGGCTGGCTACTGACTGCAGCAGGATTCAGGATTGCGGCTTGTCCGGGGCGGTCAGGCCTGCCTGAATGCGCTGATAGATTTCTTCGCGGTGTACCGCAACGTCTTTCGGGGCGTTGATGCCAATTCTGACTTGCTGGCCGCTTACGCCCAGAATGGTGATCGTAATGTCATCGCCAATATTTATGCTTTCACCGACTTTGCGGGTGAGTATCAGCATGGTCTTCTCCTTGATTGCTTTGTAGGGCACCTGATTCGGACAGTGCAGAGGTCGGTGGTATCTATAGATTAGTGCGAAGTTTCACGGTTTGGGTGCCTCTTTCTGACGCGCAGATGCTGCATTGATTCCCAAGGCGTAACTATACAGAGGCCGCTTCCATGATTCTCGTTGTTTTGCGCCCATTTTGCGGCACTCGAGAAGTATTCATGGGTGTTAAAATCTCCGCTTTCAGCATTCAGAGGGAAGCGTTGTGCGCAAAATGGCTTTGGTAATCGCAGTACTGGCATTGGCGGGATGCGGTGAGGATAAGCGCGCTGATGCGCCAAAGCCGCAGCCAGCCGTGGCGGCAGCGCCAACGGCGGTATCTGCGCCGCAGTGGGATCTGGAAGTGCGAGGTGAAATAACCCAGGCTGTCAGCGACCTGAGTGGCTGGCTGATCGAGCACAGTTTCGTTTCCAGCGTGGTCAAGGAAAATGGCAAGACCCGCATCCTGATGGGGCCATTCAATTCCAAAGCCGAAGCTGAAGCCAAGCAGGAAGAAGTGCGTGCGGCGCTGACCCGGGCGAAAAAACAGAACATCGAACTGCTGGTCATCGAGCATCCGGTGACTCAGTAAGGCGTCATCGGTCGCCCAAGCGCCTAGGCGCCCACACGATTGAAAACGAAAAAGGCCTGGGGCATTCAACCCCAGGCCTTTTTGTTTTCAACAAGCGCTTAACCGCACGCTTTCATGTCCACCGGCCCGACAAACTCGTTGCCGCGCCCCATCACGCACGCCACGCTCTGATTGCGCTGACGTTCCCAGGCTTGTACCGGATAGGTTTTGTTCCATGCTTCGTACAGTTGCCGATCCTGTTTCGACAGGCGCAAACCGTACTGCTTGCTCATGTAAAAGTACGTCCGGGCGATCATTCCGCGAATGGAAGGGCGGGGCATGACCTTTTTTGCCTTGAAGTCGACCTGGGTCAGGCACGAACCGTATTGACCCGATTGCTCCGGCAACCAGCCAAAACTGAAATTGCTGCGATCGCCATTCACCTCGCCGATGCTCGGCACCAGATTATGCAAGTCGGCCTCGGCCTTCTGGTAGGTCGGGTCGTAGCGCGTGCAGTTCTTGCGTCCGCCTTCCTGCCAGCACTGACGCTGATGGCCGATCTGCCAGGCGGGGACGATGTGTTCCCACTCGATGCGTGAAGCGCGCTTGGCATTTTTGCGTGGCACATAACCGCAGGCCGACAGGTCCACCTTGTTGCCGGTGTATTTACAGCCGCAATAGAACTCGGTGGATTGCGGGGCGTACAGCTTCCAGGCGACTTTCTTGGCTTCGTTGAAGGTGCGCGGGGCGTCAGCTTGCGCGCCCATCGCGAAGAGCAAAAACAGCAAAGCAAAAAAACGGACACTCATTGACTCAATCTTCCTTCGGCACAACCCAGAAAATCTGCACACCGCCATCGTCGCGGTAGGCGAGGGTGACGTTGTCGTTTTCGTCGATTTCTTCGAGTAGTTGCTCCCACTCATCCACTGGCTCGTCCGGAAGTCGGAAGATCAGGGCCGCCTTGGCTTTCTGGGCGGTGGGGGAGTTGATGATTTTCTGAACGCGCATACCCATGCGTACATAGGCATCAGGAGAGGCAGAGGTGGTGGCCACGGAATTGTCCTTATTAAGCTGTACGTGCATACAGTATTTAACTGTAGGCATTTTCGCAACTGCTTAAAATTCAAGAAAATCCTCTGACAGCAGTTTTTCCCGATTGGTGTAGGACGAAGGAGATTTTTTTATCAGATAGGAGGCCACTCGCCGCAGTGGGCGAGTGGTGAAAGCGGTGCCCGACCGGAACCGGTCGGGCGAGGGCGAATCAGTATTCCCAGAACATCCGTTGCAGCTCTTTGCTGTCGTTGGTCTTGGTCAGCGCGACCATGGCCAGGATGCGAGCCTTCTGTGGGTTCAGGTCATGGGCCACAACCCAGTCGTACTTGTCGTCAGGTTGTTCGGCGTTACGCAATACGAAGCCACCGGCGTTGACGTGGGAGGAGCGAATGATTTGCACGCCATCCTTGCGCAGGGCTTGCAGAGCTGGGACCACGCGCGAAGACACCGAACCGTTGCCGGTGCCCGCGTGGATGATGGCTTTGGCGCCGGATTGAGCCAGCGCTTTGTAGGCGGTATCACTCACGTTGCCGTAGGAATAGGCGATTTCGACGTCAGGCAGGCTCTTGATGTTCTTGATGTCGAACTCCGAGTCCATGGTGTGACGCTTGGCCGGAAGGCGGAACCAGTAGGATTTGCCTTCGACCACCATGCCGAGAGGACCCCAGGCACTTTTAAACGCCTCGGTCTTGATGTTGATCATCTTGCTGACGTCGCGACCCGACTGGATTTCATCGTTCATGGTCACCAGTACGCCTTTGCCGCGCGCGTCTTTGCTGCCGGCTACGGCCACAGCGTTGTACAGGTTCAGCATGCCGTCTGCGGACATCGCGGTGCCTGGGCGCATGGAGCCCACGACGATGATCGGCTTGTCGGTTTTTTCCACCAGGTTCAGGAAGTAGGCAGTTTCTTCCAGGGTGTCGGTGCCGTGGGTGATGACGATGCCATCGACGTCTTTGCTGTCAGCCAGTTCGGCCACGCGGCGACCCAGTTGCAGCAGGTTGTCGTTGGTAATGCTTTCGGAGGCGATCTGCATGACCTGTTCGCCGCGAACATTGGCCAATTGGCTCAGTTCCGGAACGCCGGCGATCAACTGTTCGATGCCGACTTTCGCCGCTTGATACGTCGCGCTGTTGGCGGCGCTGGCGCCCGCGCCGGCAATGGTGCCGCCGGTGGCCAGGATCACCACGTTCGCCAGTTTCTGTTTGGTTTCGACTTCTTTCGCCTGAAGGGCTGTCGGAAGGAGTAGCAGGAGGGCCAAGGCGCCCGGAACAAAAGTCTTGAAAGCAGATGTCATTATTTTTCTCTCTAGTAGTGAGACGGTGCGGATGCAAGTTCATCTAGATGCGCCCCGGACAGATCTGAATGTCTGGGGTGAATGAGAGGGAGCAGGATCTGTACCAGTCATACCTGGAAATAAAAAATAGCTTTAACCCAATGATTTGTATCAATTATTCGGGCTGTGTTGAGCGAGGTTTAAACGTCCTGTTGTCCGGTTTTCCGAATATGTTTGTCATTTGCGTTCGGCTCTCCGAAAAGGGCTACGGCTTCTGTTGAACAGGTCTTCTTGCCAGGCGGCAAATCATTGCTAAAGAAACCCGCGCGCAGGTCGATGCCTCTTTGAAGGATCTTTTTTTTTCAGGAGTTCACATGTCGTTTTCGATAGGCTTTCCCAATGCAGGCGCAATCACCATCGGTGGCAAATCCACCGCAACGATCAAAGCCTTGAGCGAATCAACTTCCGAGGCTTCGACACTGGCGTTGGGTACCGAGGAGGAGGGTGGCGCCACCAAGGTCCGGACCGGCGGCGCGGTGATCGAAACGAAAACGGAGAGCGATAGCGAAAGCGGCAGCGACCAAAGCGTCGTGGTGAAGATGTTGCTCAAGCGTATGCAGGAGCTGCAGCAGCAACTGCGTGAACAACAGCAGCAATTGGCGGCGGCTCAAGTGGCGAATTACCCGACACCGGAAGCCAAGACCGATGTCGTCATGTCGATTCAGGGGCAAATTGCCAACACCAGCGGGGCGCTGGCGGAAGTCACAGGCAATCTGGTCAAGGAACTGGCCAAGAGCTCCGGCTCGGGCGGTGTGATCAGCACCACGGCATAAGCGGTTTTGTTACCGCAAGCACAAACCGTGTTTTTCGGCCGTTGACAAATAGCGGCAGGGTTCGCATAGTTCGGTCTACGCAAACGTTTGCGCGGCACTGCCGATGGCTTGTTCCATCGGTTTACGCGGTGAAACTTATGCCAGCGCAAGCGTTGCTCAGAATAATCATAAGATCGGAGTGAACCCATGAAGCTGCCATTTGCTGGACGTCTTCTCGCTGTCGCTATGCTGGCTGCCGCATCCGCCGCGTTGCCTGTCTCCTCGGCCTTCGCCGACACTGAAAAACCCAAAGTCGCACTGGTCATGAAATCTCTGGCCAATGAATTCTTCCTGACCATGGAAGACGGCGCCAAGGCCTACCAGAAAGATCACTCCGCCGATTTCGACCTGATCTCCAACGGCATCAAGGACGAAACGGACACTGCGGGCCAGACACGTATCGTCGAGCAAATGATTCTGGCCAAGGTCAATGCACTGGTGATCGCACCTGCTGACTCGAAGGCCATGGTCCCGGTGATCAAGAAAGCCATCGATGCCGGTATCACCGTGGTCAACATCGATAACCAGCTGGATCCAGCGGTCGTCAAAAGCAAAAACATCAATGTTCCGTTCGTAGGTCCCGACAACCGCAAGGGTGCGCGTCTGGTGGGTGAGTACCTGGCCAAGCAACTGAAGGCCGGTGACGAAGTCGGCATCATCGAAGGTGTGTCCACCACCACCAACGCCCAGGCTCGCACTGCAGGTTTCAAGGATGCGATGGAAGCGGCGCAGATCAAGGTCGTGTCCCTGCAATCCGGTGATTGGGAAATCGATAAAGGCAACAAGGTCGCCGCGTCGATCCTCAGCGAATACCCGCAAGTCAAAGCCCTGCTGGCCGGCAACGACAGCATGGCTGTCGGCGCAGTGTCTGCCGTGCGAGCGGCGGGCAAGGCCGGCAAGGTGCAAGTGGTCGGCTACGACAACATCAACGCCATCAAGCCGATGCTCAAGGATAGCCGTGTCCTGGCCACCGCTGACCAGTTCGCTGCCAGGCAAGCCGTGTTCGGCATCGAGACGGCGCTGAAGATCGTCAAGGGCGAGAAAGTCGACAGCGGCACCAACGGCGTAATCGAAACTCCGGTAGAGCTGGTTACCAAGTAGTCCTTCTGGCGACACAACGGTGCTCGCCCGTCCGGGCGAGCGCATGGAGAGTTTTTATGTCTGTTTGCGCTCCGAACGCTGTCCTCTCGGTCAGCGGTATCGGCAAGACCTACGCGCAGCCTGTCCTCACCGGTATCGACCTGACGCTGATACGCGGCGAAGTGTTGGCGCTGACCGGCGAGAACGGCGCCGGCAAAAGCACGCTGTCGAAGATCATTGGTGGATTGGTCACGCCGACCACCGGCCAGATGCAATTCCAGGGGCAGGATTACCGCCCCGGCAGCCGTACCCAGGCTGAAGACCTGGGCATTCGCATGGTCATGCAGGAACTCAATCTGTTGCCGACCCTGTCGGTGGCGGAAAACCTGTTTCTCGATAACCTGCCCAGCAACGGCGGCTGGATCAGTCGCAAGCAATTGCGCAAGGCCGCGATCGAAGCCATGGCACAGGTCGGGCTCGATGCGATCGACCCGGACACCCTCGTCGGCGAACTGGGCATCGGTCATCAACAGATGGTCGAGATCGCCCGCAACCTGATCGGCGATTGCCATGTGCTGATCCTCGACGAACCGACCGCGATGCTGACGGCCCGTGAAGTCGAAATGCTGTTCGAGCAAATCACGCGCCTGCAGGCTCGTGGCGTGTCGATCATCTATATCTCCCATCGCCTCGAAGAGCTGGCGCGGGTGGCTCAGCGCATTGCGGTGTTGCGCGACGGCAATCTGGTTTGTGTCGAGCCGATGGCCAACTACAACAGTGAGCAATTGGTGACCTTGATGGTTGGCCGTGAGCTCGGTGAACACATCGACATGGGGCCGCGCAACATCGGCGCGCCGGCGTTGACGGTCAAGGGGCTGACCCGCTCCGACAAAGTGCGCGACGTCTCCTTTGAAGTGCGCGCCGGCGAGATCTACGGGATCTCCGGTTTGATCGGGGCAGGGCGCACCGAGTTGCTACGCCTGATCTTCGGCGCCGACACGGCGGACAGCGGCACGGTTGCGCTGGGGTCGCCGGCACAGGTCGTGAGCATTCGTTCGCCGGCGGACGCGGTCGGTCATGGCATTGCCCTGATCACCGAAGACCGCAAGGGTGAGGGCTTGCTGCTGACGCAATCGATCAGCGCGAATATTGCCCTGGGTAACATGCCGGAGATTTCCCGCGGCGGGTTCGTCAACAACGGTGACGAGATGTCGCTGGCCCAGCGTCAGATCGACGTCATGCGCATCCGCAGTTCCAGCCCGACGCAATTGGTCTCGGAGCTGTCCGGCGGCAATCAGCAGAAAGTCGTGATCGGCCGTTGGCTGGAGCGCGACTGTTCGGTGTTGCTGTTCGATGAGCCGACTCGCGGCATCGACGTCGGCGCCAAATTCGACATCTATGCGCTGCTCGGTGAGCTGACTCGTCAGGGCAAGGCGCTGGTGGTGGTGTCCAGCGACCTGCGCGAATTGATGTTGATCTGCGACCGCATCGGCGTGCTGTCGGCGGGGCGCCTGATCGAGACATTCGAGCGCGACAGCTGGACCCAGGATGACTTGCTTGCCGCTGCTTTTGCCGGCTATCAAAAACGTGATGCGCTGCTCAACGAAGCAGCGCCTAGGGATCTTCCATGAAAACTGCAACATCTGCCGGTAAACGTAGTGGCAATTTTTACGGCCTCGGCACCTATCTGGGCCTGGCCGGTGCCTTGCTGGCGATGGTCGCGCTGTTCTCGGTCCTGAGCAGCCATTTTCTGTCTTACGACACGTTCAGCACCCTGGCCAACCAGATTCCGGACTTGATGGTGCTGGCGGTCGGCATGACGTTCGTGTTGATCATCGGCGGCATCGACCTGTCGGTGGGCTCGGTGCTGGCACTCGCGGCGTCGACGGTCAGCGTGGCGATTCTCGGCTGGGGCTGGAGCGTATTGCCGGCAGCATTGCTCGGTATGGCGGCGGCCGCATTGGCAGGGACGATCACCGGTTCGATCACCGTGGCGTGGCGGATTCCTTCGTTCATCGTCTCCCTCGGCGTGTTGGAAATGGCGCGTGGTGTGGCGTATCAGATGACCGGCTCGCGCACCGCCTATATCGGCGATGCCTTTGCCTGGCTGTCCAACCCGATCGCCTTCGGCATTTCGCCGTCGTTCATCATCGCCTTGCTCATCATCTTCATTGCTCAGGCCGTGTTGACCCGCACGGTGTTCGGGCGCTACCTGATCGGTATCGGCACCAACGAAGAAGCCGTGCGTCTGGCAGGGATCAATCCGAAACCCTACAAGATTCTGGTGTTCAGTCTGATGGGGCTGCTGGCCGGTATCGCCGCGCTGTTCCAGATTTCTCGCCTGGAGGCGGCGGACCCGAATGCCGGCTCCGGCCTGGAGCTGCAAGTGATTGCTGCGGTGGTCATCGGCGGCACCAGCCTGATGGGCGGGCGCGGTTCGGTCATCAGCACGTTTTTCGGGGTGTTGATCATCTCGGTACTGGCGGCCGGTTTGGCGCAGATCGGCGCAACCGAGCCGACCAAACGCATCATCACCGGCGCGGTCATCGTGGTGGCGGTGGTGCTTGATACCTATCGCAGTCAGCGCGCAAGCCGGCGGACCTGAGTCATGGCAACAATCAAGGATGTGGCAGCGCTCGCGGGGATTTCCTACACCACGGTTTCCCATGTGGTGAACAAGACCCGGCCCGTCAGCGAAGAAGTGCGGATCAAGGTCGAAGCGGCAATCAAAAGTCTCGACTACGTGCCCAGCGCCGTGGCCCGCTCATTAAAAGCCAAGACCACCGCGACTATCGGTCTGTTGGTGCCCAACAGCCTCAACCCGTACTTCGCCGAACTGGCGCGCGGCATCGAGGATTACTGCGAGCGTAATGGCTATTGCGTGATCCTCTGCAACTCCGATGACAACCCGGACAAGCAACGCAGCTACCTGCGCGTATTGCTGGAAAAGCGCATTGACGGGCTGATTGTGGCATCGGCCGGTGGGGATGCCGTGCTGGCAGAAGGTCTGGCGGGCGTGCGCACGCCGATGGTGATTGTCGACCGTGGGCTGGAAGGGGTTGATGCGGACCTGGTGCGCATCGATCACGAGTACGGCGCTTATCTGGCGACCCGCCATCTTCTGGAGTTGGGGCATCGGGACATCGCCACCATTGGCGGGCCGGCCAGTACCAGCGTCGCGCAGATGCGTCTGGCAGGTTATTGCCGCGCCTTGAAAGAGGCGGGCGTCGAAGTGCCTCGCGAACGCATGCTGGAAAGCGACTTCACCAGTACCGGCGGTTACAGCGCGGCTGCGATCCTCCTGGAAAACAATCCGCCCAGCGCTATCTTCGCCGGTAACGACATGATCGGCATCGGCGTGTTGCGCGCCGCCGCCGAGCGCAATATTCGTGTGCCGAGCGAACTGTCGGTGATTGGCTTCGACGATATCCAGATGAGCCGTTATGTCTACCCGGCGCTGACCACCGTGGGGCAGTCGATCCTGCAGCTCGGCGAGATGGCGGCCGAAGTGCTGTTGCGCAGGATCGCCACACCGGCCATGGCCACCGATCAACGGATCGTGACGCCCAGCATTGTGCTGCGCGAATCGACTGCGCCGCTGGCCGGTGTGTTTGCCCACTTCCGTTAAACAGAAAGCACCGTTGAAATTGCATTTATGAGTAGTGATGTATGCCAGCAAAAGTAGTGGTGATAGGCAGCCTGAACATGGACCTGGTGACCCGGGCCTCCCGGCTGCCCCGTGGCGGTGAAACGCTGATTGGTGAGTCGTTTGCCACGGTCTCCGGTGGCAAGGGTGCCAATCAGGCGGTTGCTGCGGCGCGACTGGGTGCGCAAGTGTCGATGGTCGGTTGCGTGGGCAGCGACGCCTATGGCGAGGAACTGCGCGGAGCGCTGTTGGCCGACCGTATCGATTGTCAGGCGGTCAGCACCGTCGATGGTGCCAGCGGTGTGGCGTTGATCGTGGTCGATGACAACAGCCAGAACGCGATCGTGATTGTCGCCGGTGCCAATGGTGCACTGACACCGGCAGTGATTGACCGCTTCGATGCGGTGTTGCAGGCGGCGGATGTGATCATCTGTCAGCTCGAAGTGCCGGATGCCACGGTCGGTCATGCGCTCAAGCGCGGTCGTGAGCTGGGGAAAACCGTGATTCTCAACCCGGCGCCCGCCAGCCGACCGTTGCCGGCAGACTGGTATGCGGCCATCGACTATCTGATCCCTAACGAGAGCGAGGCCTCGGCCCTTAGCGGTTTGCCGGTGGATTCACTGGAAACCGCCGAAGTCGCAGCGACCCGATTGATCGCCATGGGGGCCGGCAAGGTGATCATCACCCTCGGTGCCCAAGGCTCGCTGTTTGCCAATGGCAAAAGCTTCGAACACTTTCCTGCGCCGAAGGTAAAAGCGGTCGATACCACGGCGGCGGGCGATACCTTTGTCGGCGGTTTTGCTGCTGCACTGGCCGCCGGCAAAAACGAGGCGCAAGCGATCCGTTTTGGTCAGGTCGCTGCGGCGCTGTCAGTGACCCGTGCCGGCGCGCAACCCTCGATCCCTACTTTGTCCGACGTACAGGCCTTTAAAGCACCATGAAAAAAACACCGTTGCTCAACATCGCGCTGTCGCGACTGATCGCTTCCCTGGGGCATGGCGACATGGTCGTGATTGGCGATGCCGGCCTGCCGGTTCCGCCGGGTGTCGAGCTGATCGACCTGGCCTTGACTCACGGCGTTCCGGATTTCATCAGCACGTTGAAGGTTGTGCTCAGCGAAATGCAGGTCGAAAGCCACGTCTTGGCCCTGGAAATTATGGACAAACAGCCGTCGGCGCTGGTGACGCTGGATGAGTTGAATGCCGAAGGTTCGCTGGGCCGGCGTGAGCTGCTCAGTCATGACCAATTCAAAGTCCTGAGCCGACAGGCGAGGGCGATTGTTCGTACAGGCGAATGTCAGCCGTACTGCAACGTCGTGCTGGTGGCCGGGGTCACGTTCTGATTCGTTTTCGTCTGTCTGCTTTTCCACGCACAAGGAGTGCGCTATGTACCGCTATGCTCAGAAACTGCACCATCTGCTCCGGAGTCTGCTGCTTTTGTCCCTGATTACCGCAACAAGCGCCCAGGCGGCGGACAAGATCGACTTGATCATCGACACCGACCCGGGTGCCGACGACGTGGTCGCTTTGCTGTTTGCGCTGGCGTCACCAGAAGAACTGAACATCCGCGCGTTGACCACCGTCGCCGGCAACGTACGTCTGGACAAGACCTCGCGTAATGCGCGGCTGGCCCGCGAGTGGGCGGGGCGCGAGGATGTGCCGGTTTATGCCGGTGCGCCGAAACCGCTGATGCGTACGCCGATTTATGCCGAGAACATTCATGGTAAGGAAGGCCTGTCTGGCGTCACCGTGCATGAGCCGAAGCAAGGTTTGGCAAAGGGTAATGCAGTCAATTACCTGATCGACACCTTGAAAACCGCCAAGCCCCACAGCATCACCATCGCTATGCTCGGTCCACAGACCAACCTGGCGCTGGCGTTGATCCAGGAGCCCGAAATCGTTCAGGGCATCAAGGAAGTGGTGATCATGGGCGGTTCTCACTTCAACGGTGGCAACATCACCCCGGTGGCCGAGTTCAACCTGTTCGCCGACCCGCAGGCTGCTGAAGTGGTGCTGAAAAGTGGCGTCAAACTGACCTATCTGCCATTGGACGTGACCCACAAGATCCTCACCAGCGAAGCGCGCCTGAAGCAGATCGCCGCACTGAACAACAATGCCAGCAAGCTGGTGGGCGATATTCTCAACGAGTACGTCAAAGGCGACATGGAGCACTACGGTCTTCCGGGTGGCCCGGTACATGACGCGACGGTCATTGCCTACCTGCTCAAGCCGGAGCTGTTCACCGGCCGTTCGGTCAATGTGGTGGTTGATAGCCGCGAAGGCCCGACCTTCGGTCAAACCATCGTCGACTGGTATGACGGCTTGAAAGCGCCGAAAAACGCTTTCTGGGTCGAAAGCGGTGATGCCCAGGGTTTCTTCGACCTGCTGACCCAGCGTCTGGCTCGTCTGAAGTAAGTTGCACACCCGCAGGTGCCAGCCTGCGGGGTTACTCCCTTTCGTTGTATTCAGCGCCCTTGTAGTCGGCCGGGTACTTCTCGAATACCTGCGCGATGAAGGTTTGCGCCGCTTCAGTCCCCAGCTCCTTGACCAATAGATCGATACCAATGATTGCCAACTCTTCCGGACTGCCTGGGCTGTAAGAGCTGTGGCCTTGTGGCCACTTGGCTTTGATGTCGGCGTCGATGCTTACGGTGGTCATGATGGTGCTCGTGAATTCGGGAAAGTCTGGGGGTGAGTTAAGCATTTTGCAGAGTGTTTGGCACTCCGACTTAGGCATGAGGGAAAGGCTATGCGACACTTGGGTTTTGATGATTTTTCAAGGACCGTGCTGTGCAGATTGATTTGAACTCTCCTGACGGCTTGACCCTTGAGGCGGTGCGCCAGCTGCTGGCCTCTGCCAGTGATGATGAGCACACCCAATTGCGGGTGACCAAGGGCGGCATCGCTTACATTTCATCGGGTGTCGTGGGCGGCACGGACATCGGCGGGCTGCTGTTTCGTCTGGAGACGTGGGCCAAGGGCTCGGGGTATGTGGGATTGGTCGCGGCCAGTGACGAGGTGTGGGTCATGCAGATCTTCAATGCGCTGAAAGAGAACTGGCCATCACCACCATTCGATTACATCGATATTTATTGAGCGCAGGTCATATTCAGTCACGATTGCGGGGTGAATGACCGGGAGTGCTCAGGCAAACTCGCCGCTTGTCCGGGTCGAGGGCAGGGCGTTGGCGCTGCCTGTGAAACCAAACGCCAGATTGGCGGTCGCACGATCTCAGCTTAACTATTGAAAAAAGGAGGCTTCATGCCTTGGAAGCTCGCGTCATTGGGTACTTTGTTGGCCGCTAGTCTGCTGGCAGGTTGCAGCAGCACATCTACCGAATCGGCAACAGACCCTGTCACGACGACGGATACCGGCCACAGTCGATGCGAAGCAAAGGCTGCCGAATTCACCATTGGCAAAAAGGCTTCGCCCGCGCTGCTGGAACAGGCGCGTGTTCGCGCAGGTGCGCAGAATGCCCGTATCCTCAAGCCTGACGATATGGTGACGCTGGAGTACCGCTCCGACCGCTTGAACCTGAACACCGATGCCAACCTGGTGATCACGCGCATCAACTGCGGCTGATAGCGTCCGGCTTTTGCTTCACCCATAAAAAACCCCGTCACATGGACGGGGTTTTTTTAGTGCGCCAAGAAATTACTCTGGGCGAACTTGAGCAGCTTGCATACCCTTTTGGCCTTTCTCAGCCACGAAGGAAACAGTCTGGCCTTCTTTCAGGCTTTTGAAACCGTCGCTTTCGATAGCTTTGAAGTGTACGAACAGGTCGTCACCGCCACCTTGAGGAGTGATGAAGCCGAAGCCTTTTTCATCGTTGAACCATTTAACGGTGCCGGTTTGGCGATTAGACATGGTGTATCTCCAAGAAACATATATTTTCAGTAGTACTGTGCTGCTCAGGCCAACTGGGCACACCGGGGTATCATAGTCGAAATGTTCGCTTTGGGAGCCCCCCGGACGTGCTGTTTGCCCTACAGTCGCGCTTTCTTTGTTGCCTGATGTGGCTGAAAGCCCCGATTTAAAAGGCTTTCAGCCGAAAGTAAAGACGATAAAAAAACCTGTAAAACCTGCATAAATTGTCGAAAAAGGCGGTTTTCAGATGCCTTTTGCCGGCACCAAACCCTTTTTTGACGCCTTGTCGGGCTTATTTTTTCTGCGGATTATTGGCCTTGCACTTGGAAATCTGGGTCAGGGCCTGTTGTTTCAGGGCGTCACTGGCCTGGTTGTCCATCAACGACTGAATGTCGCTGGCCGGGTATGACTTGATTGCATCGGCACCACAAGCGCAGTGGGCTTTTGCAGCCGCAGCGCCGATCTGGGGGGTTGCCGCTTGAGTGCACTGAGCCATGTATTTCTCGCGCTCGCCCTTCGGCCAATCGGCATGGGCGGCCAACGGCAGCAACAGGACGATGGGGGCGACTACTGCGAACAAACGATTCAGACGCATGCTGGGATGCTCCTTGTGGGTCAATGTCTTGTTATCTGAGGGGTAAAGCGGGGTTCAAGTTCAGCACTCTGGCATAAAAAGGACTGATTTGCCCCAGCAGAAAACCTCGGCACCGCGACGACCGTTCATCTGTGCTAGCATGCCTGGCTCGGGTATTTGCAAGCTCCGCAGACCTTCAGTCGCGGTGGCGGCAGATGTTCGAATAACCCTGATTTGAATCCCAGTCACTCTGGTTCGGTTTTCCGGTTGGCCGCAAGGCTCCTGCCGCTGTAAGGCAGGCGTTCGTCATTGAATGGCCTGGACCGGATCTTGTACTGGCTCATCCCAACCCACGTGACCTTTGGTAGGGGTCACCACTAGGAGAGGAGGCGCCATGCCAACTATTACTCTTCCCGACGGCAGTCAACGTTCATTCGATCACCCGGTTTCCGTAGCCGAGGTCGCCGCATCCATTGGTGCAGGTCTGGCCAAGGCCACCGTGGCCGGCAAGGTCGATGGCAAGCTGGTCGACGCCAGCGACATCATCAGCGCCGACGCTACGCTGCAAATCATTACGCCAAAGGATGAAGAGGGGCTGGAGATCATTCGCCACTCTTGCGCCCACCTGGTTGGCCATGCGGTCAAGCAGCTGTATCCGACCGCCAAAATGGTCATCGGCCCGGTCATCGACGAAGGCTTCTATTACGACATCGCCTTCGAGCGTCCTTTCACTCCGGACGACCTGGCCGCCATCGAACAGCGCATGCAACAGCTGATCGAAAAAGATTACGACGTGATCAAGAAAGTCACTCCGCGCGCCGAAGTGATCGAAGTGTTCAAGGCCCGTGGCGAAGACTACAAGCTGCGTCTGGTCGAGGATATGCCGAACGAACAGGCCATGGGCCTGTACTATCACGAAGAATACGTCGACATGTGCCGCGGTCCGCACGTGCCGAACACCCGCTTCCTGAAATCCTTCAAGCTGACCAAATTGTCCGGCGCCTATTGGCGTGGCGATGCCAAGAACGAGCAATTGCAGCGCGTCTACGGCACCGCATGGGCGGACAAGAAGCAGCTGGCGGCTTACATCCAGCGCATCGAAGAAGCTGAAAAGCGCGATCACCGCAAGATCGGCAAGCGCCTGGGCCTGTTCCACACCCAGGAAGAGTCGCCGGGCATGGTGTTCTGGCACCCGAACGGCTGGACGCTGTATCAGGTACTCGAGCAGTACATGCGCAAGGTTCAGCGCGACAACGGCTACCTGGAGATCAAGACTCCACAAGTCGTTGACCGCAGCCTGTGGGAGAAATCCGGGCACTGGGCCAACTACGCCGACAACATGTTCACTACTCAGTCGGAAAACCGCGACTACGCCATCAAGCCAATGAACTGCCCTTGCCACGTGCAAGTGTTCAACCAGGGCCTGAAAAGCTACCGCGAGTTGCCGATGCGCCTGGCCGAGTTCGGTGCCTGCCACCGTAACGAGCCATCGGGTGCGCTGCACGGCATCATGCGTGTACGTGCGTTCACTCAGGACGACGCCCACATCTTCTGCACCGAAGAGCAGATGCAGGCCGAATCCGCTGCGTTCATCAAGCTGACCATGGACGTCTACGCCGACTTCGGCTTCAAAGACGTCGAGATGAAGCTGTCCACTCGTCCGGAAAAACGCGTCGGTTCCGACGAGCTGTGGGACCGCGCCGAAGCTGCATTGGCTGCAGCCCTTGATAGTGCTGGCCTGCCGTACGATCTGCAGCCGGGCGAGGGTGCGTTCTACGGTCCGAAGATCGAGTTCTCGCTGAAAGATTGCCTTGGTCGCGTCTGGCAGTGTGGTACCCTGCAGCTCGATTTTAACCTGCCTGTCCGTCTGGGAGCCGAATACGTCTCCGAAGACAACAGTCGCAAGCATCCGGTGATGTTGCACCGGGCGATCCTCGGATCCTTCGAACGTTTCGTCGGAATCCTGATCGAGCACTACGAGGGTGCATTCCCTGCGTGGCTGGCTCCGACCCAGGCAGTGATCATGAACATCACTGACAAACAGGCCGAATTTGCCGCCGAGGTTGAAAAAACTCTCAACGAAAGCGGATTTCGTGCCAAGTCTGACTTGAGAAATGAAAAGATCGGCTTTAAAATCCGCGAGCATACTTTGCTCAAGGTTCCCTATCTCTTGGTTATCGGAGATCGGGAAGTCGAGATGCAGACTGTCGCTGTGCGTACTCGTGAAGGTGCTGACCTGGGCTCGATGCCCGTCGCCCAGTTCGCTGAGTTTCTCGCGCAAGCGGTTTCCCGGCGTGGTCGCCCAGATTCGGAGTAATTATTATTAAGCGTGAAATGAGACAAGATAAACGAGCTGCACCGAAAGCCCCGATCAACGAGAATATCTCGGCACGCGAGGTTCGGTTAATTGGGGCTGAAGGTGAACAGCTTGGGATTGTGTCAATTGAAGACGCGCTTCTTAAGGCTGAAGAGGCCAAGCTGGATTTGGTGGAGATTTCCGCCGATGCAGTACCCCCTGTTTGCAAACTGATGGACTACGGCAAATCGATCTTCGAGAAGAAGAAGCAGATTGCCGCGGCCAAGAAAAACCAGAAGCAGATTCAGGTTAAAGAAATCAAGTTTCGTCCAGGGACGGAGGAAGGGGATTACCAGGTAAAACTGCGCAACCTGGTACGTTTCCTGAGTGATGGGGACAGGGCCAAGGTATCCTTGCGATTCCGCGGCCGTGAGATGGCCCACCAGGAGCTGGGGATGGAACTCCTCAAGCGAGTTGAAGGTGACTTGCTCGAGTACGGTTCGGTCGAACAGCATCCTAAGATGGAAGGACGCCAGCTGATCATGGTCATCGCCCCGAAAAAGAAGAAGTAATCAACAGGGCACGGCAGGCCTTCTGATTATGTTTATCAACTGAATGCGGAGTATCCGAACATGCCAAAAATGAAAACGAAAAGTGGTGCTGCTAAGCGGTTTCTGAAAACTGCTAACGGTATCAAGCACAAGCACGCTTTCAAGAGCCACATCCTGACTAAAATGTCGACCAAGCGTAAGCGTCAACTGCGCGGTAGCAGCTTGCTGCATCCGTCTGACGTGGCAAAAGTCGAGCGCATGCTGCGCCTTCGTTAATTTTAGTCAAGAATAGAGGAAGTAACTCATGGCTCGTGTAAAGCGTGGCGTCATTGCCCGTAAACGTCACAAAAAAATTCTGAAACTTGCTAAAGGCTACTACGGCGCTCGCTCGCGCGTATTCCGTGTTGCCAAGCAAGCGGTAATCAAGGCAGGCCAATACGCCTACCGTGACCGTCGTCAGAAAAAACGTCAGTTCCGCGCTCTGTGGATCGCTCGTATCAACGCTGGTGCACGTATCAACGGTCTGTCCTACAGCCGTTTCATCGCCGGCCTGAAAAAAGCGTCCATCGAGATCGACCGTAAGGTTCTGGCTGATCTGGCAGTGAACGAAAAAGCGGCGTTTGCTGCGATTGTCGAGAAAGCTAAAGCCACCTTGGCTTAAGTACCCCCGACAGTCACCCGGCCTCACCTCTGTGGGGCCAGGTGTTAAACGTCATAAATAGGGGAAGAGCCTTCAAGCTCTTCCCCTATTTTGTATCTGGAGTCTGTACATGGAAAACCTGGATGCGCTCGTCTCTCAAGCACTAGAGGCTGTGCAAAGCGCTGAAGATATCAATGCCCTGGAGCAAATCCGGGTTCACTACCTTGGCAAAAAGGGCGAATTGACTCAGGTGATGAAGACCCTGGGGAATTTGCCGGCAGAAGAGCGTCCGCAAGTCGGCGCCCTGATCAACGTTGCCAAGGAGCGTGTCACAGAGGTTCTCAATGCCCGCAAGGCACTGTTTGAGGAGGCCGACCTGGCCGCCAAACTGTCTGCCGAGTCCATTGACGTGACCCTGCCTGGCCGTGGCCAGACCTCGGGTGGTCTGCATCCGGTTACTCGCACTCTGGAACGTATCGAACAGTTCTTCACCCACATCGGCTACGGCATCGCCGAAGGCCCTGAGGTCGAAGACGATTACCACAACTTCGAAGCGCTCAACATCCCAGGCCATCACCCGGCCCGGTCGATGCATGACACCTTCTATTTCAATGCCAACATGTTGTTGCGCACCCATACCTCGCCGGTACAGGTCCGCACCATGGAATCGAAACAGCCACCGATCCGCATCGTCTGCCCAGGCCGTGTGTACCGTAGCGACTCTGATATCACCCACTCGCCGATGTTCCACCAGGTCGAAGGCCTGCTGGTCGATCGCGATATCAACTTCGCCGACCTGAAAGGGACCATCGAAGAATTCCTGCGCGTGTTCTTCGAAAAAGAACTGGCCGTGCGTTTCCGTCCTTCGTACTTCCCGTTCACCGAGCCATCCGCTGAAGTCGACATGGAATGCGTGATGTGCAGCGGCAAAGGCTGCCGTGTCTGCAAACAGACTGGCTGGCTGGAAGTGATGGGCTGCGGCATGGTTCACCCGAACGTGCTGCGCATGTCCGGGATCGACCCGGAAGAGTTTTCGGGCTTTGCCTTCGGCATGGGCGTTGAGCGTCTGGCCATGCTGCGTTACGGCGTGAACGACTTGCGTCTGTTCTTCGACAACGACTTGCGGTTCCTCGCGCAATTTCGCTAGTCGTAACGAATTCTTAGGAGAGCAGGATGAAATTCAGTGAACAATGGCTGCGTGGCTGGGTTAGCCCGCAGGTAAGTCGCGACGAGCTGGTTGCCCGTCTGTCGATGGCCGGTCTTGAGGTCGATAGCGTTACGCCGGCCGCCGGTGAATTCAGCGGTGTGGTGGTGGGCGAGGTGCTGAGCACCGAGCAGCACCCGGACGCTGACAAGTTGCGTGTTTGCCAGGTCAGCAATGGCTCGGAGACTTTTCAGGTAGTGTGCGGTGCGCCAAACGTGCGTCCGGGCCTGAAGATTCCGTTCGCCATGATCGGTGCCGAACTGCCGGGCGACTTCAAAATCAAGAAAGCCAAGCTGCGTGGCGTTGAGTCCAACGGCATGCTGTGCTCGCAAGCTGAACTGCAA
Source organism: Pseudomonas sp. IT-P44 (assembly GCF_949768225.1). NCBI lineage: Bacteria > Pseudomonadati > Pseudomonadota > Gammaproteobacteria > Pseudomonadales > Pseudomonadaceae > Pseudomonas > Pseudomonas sp. IT-P44. The sequence continues at coordinate 38,225 of NZ_CATKQM010000022.1, forward strand.
GTGGGCGAAGGCAACGATGGCCTGATGGAGTTGCCGGTCGATGCGCCGGTCGGTCAGGACATTCGTGAATACCTGAACCTGGATGACGCCAGCATCGAGGTCGACCTGACCCCGAACCGCGGCGACTGCCTGTCCCTGGCCGGTCTGGCCCGTGAAGTCGGCGCGCTGTACGCCGCTGAAGTCACCCGCCCGCTCGTGGCGACCGTTCCAGCCGTGCACGATGAAGTGCGTTCGGTTGAGGTGCTGGCCCCAGCCGCTTGCCCGCGTTACCTGGGTCGAGTGATCCGCAACGTCGACCTGTCCAAGCCTACGCCGCTGTGGATGGTCGAGCGTTTGCGTCGCGCCGATGTGCGCAGCATTGATGCGGCCGTCGACATCACTAACTACGTGATGCTGGAGCTGGGTCAACCGCTGCACGCGTTCGATCTCGCCGAAATCAATGGCGGCATCCGCGTGCGTATGGCCGAAGAAGGCGAGAAGCTGGTGCTGCTCGACGGTCAGGAAGTCAGCCTGCGTAGCGATACGCTGGTGATCGCCGACCACACCCGCGCCCTGGCAATCGCCGGCGTAATGGGTGGCGAGCACAGCGGTGTCAATACCGCGACCACTCGTGACATTTTCCTTGAAAGTGCGTTCTTCGATCAGATCGCCGTGGCTGGCAAGGCTCGTTCCTATGGCCTGCACACCGACGCCTCGCACCGCTACGAGCGTGGCGTGGACTGGCAACTGGCCCGTGAAGCCATGGAGCGCGCCACTGGCCTGCTGCTGGACATCACTGGCGGCGAAGCCGGCCCGATCATCGAGACCGTCAGCGAACAGCACCTGCCTTCGATTGCGCCGGTTACTCTGCGTGCGCAACGCATCACTCAGATGCTGGGTATGGAAATGGATTCGACCGAAGTCGAGCGCCTGCTCAGCGGCTTGGGTCTGAAGATTTCTGCCGATGGGGTAGGGCAGTGGCGCGTTGAAGTGCCAAGCCACCGCTTCGACATCAGCCTCGAAGTCGACCTGATCGAAGAGCTGGCCCGTCTGTACGGTTACAACCGTCTGCCGGTTCGGTATCCGCAAGCCCGTCTGGCGCCGCAAGCCAAGGCTGAAGCGCGTAGCGATCTGCCTGAACTGCGTCGCCTGCTGGTGGCTCGCGGTTATCAGGAAGCGATCACCTACAGCTTCATCGATCCGAAACAATTCGAGTTGTTTAATCCGGGTGTCGAGCCGCTGTTGCTGGCTAACCCGATTTCCAACGACATGGCGGCCATGCGCTCGTCCTTGTGGCCTGGTCTGGTCAAGGCGCTTCAGCACAACCTGAACCGTCAACAGGATCGCGTGCGTCTGTTCGAAAGCGGTCTGCGTTTTGTCGGTCAGCTGGAAGGCTTGAAGCAAGAGCCGATGCTGGCGGGTGTCGTTTGCGGTACTCGTCTTCCGGAAGGCTGGGCGCAAGGCCGCGACGTCGTGGATTTCTTCGACGTGAAAGCTGACGTGGAAGCGGTTCTGGGCTTCGCCGGTGCACTGGATTCGTTCACGTTCGTACCGGGCAAACACCCTGCGTTGCACCCGGGTCAAACCGCACGCATCGAGCGCGAAGGCCGTTTGGTAGGTTTCGTTGGCGCAATCCACCCTGAATTGTCGAAAACCCTCGGTCTCGACCGTCCGGTCTTCGTTTTCGAGCTGGTTCTGGCCGAAGTGGCGTTGGGTAAAATGCCTAAATTCCAGGAGTTGTCGCGCTTTCCTGAAGTGCGTCGTGACCTTGCGCTGATCGCCGAAAAAGACGTCGCGGCCAGTGCTGTACTGGACGTAATCCGTGAAAATGCAGGGGAATGGCTGACGGACCTCAGGCTATTTGACGTGTATCAGGGTAAAGGCATTGATCCTGATAGAAAAAGCCTTGCAGTCGGCTTGACCTGGCAGCATCCATCGCGCACTCTTAATGACGATGAGGTGAATACCACGACGCAAAACATCCTCACCTCGCTCGAACAAAGGTTGAACGCCACGTTAAGGAAGTGACGTATGGGGGCTCTGACGAAAGCTGAAATGGCGGAACGTCTGTATGAAGAGCTGGGCCTGAATAAACGGGAGGCCAAGGAATTGGTCGAACTGTTTTTTGAAGAAATCAGGCACGCTCTTGAAGACAACGAACAAGTCAAATTGTCCGGTTTCGGCAATTTCGACCTTCGGGACAAACGCCAGCGGCCTGGCCGCAATCCGAAAACGGGTGAAGAAATCCCGATCACGGCTCGCCGTGTGGTCACCTTTCGTCCAGGGCAGAAGTTGAAGGCCCGAGTTGAGGCTTATGCTGGAACCAAGTCATAACGACGAGCTACCCGTCATCCCAGGCAAACGCTACTTCACCATTGGTGAAGTCAGCGAGCTGTGTGCGGTAAAACCGCACGTGCTGCGCTATTGGGAGCAGGAGTTTCCTCAACTCAACCCCGTCAAACGGCGCGGAAACCGCCGGTATTATCAGCGACAAGACGTGCTGATGATCCGGCAGATCCGCGCGCTTCTTTACGATCAAGGGTTCACCATCGGCGGCGCACGCTTGCGTTTGTCCGGCGATGAAGCCAAAGACGACACCACTCAATACAAACAGATGATTCGGCAGATGATCGCCGAATTGGAAGATGTGCTGGTGGTCCTCAAGAAATAAATTCATGCGTTTGAATACTTCCAGTTTTCAAAAGCTTGCGATATATTCTTGAGCGTTCTTCGAGATGAAGGACGAGTTTCACGCCTAGTCGGGGCGTAGCGCAGTCCGGTAGCGCACTAGCATGGGGTGCTAGGGGTCGAGTGTTCGAATCACTCCGTCCCGACCATATTCCCTGAGTAAAATCAGACACTTAAGCCGATCAGTTAGATCGGCTTTTTTGTGTCTGCGCAAAACTACCCGGTGATATCGCTGATGTTCAGGTCCGGAATTTCCTCAGCCCAAACGACTCCCTCGTGGTCCCGCTGGTAGTTTTTGGTCATGCCCTCGTTCGCATGCCCCGCAATTTTCTGCCCATCCTTTCCGGTTTTCTTCTACAGGTGCAGTGACAGTGCTGCATTGGTTGCAGGGTTTGGCATGGCAATAGAATTCCTCGCCCGCCATTCACCGGCAGAATGTGAGTCGTAAGGTTTTGGCTTGCAGTCGGACGAATTCGGCAGGGACGCTGACGGTGGGTATCAGGGTATAGCTGATATACGAAGAAGGCCTGCTCGAATAAGGTCCAGTAGTTCGCCCTGCCAGCTGTTTCAGAGAAATGCTGAGTGGCCGCAACTGGTCAGGGTGGGCTTACTTCTTGGTCGCGGATCCTTGTAGCAGTACATGTAGGCGAACCAGGCGAGGGCGATCATGGCGAAACCTCGCGCCGAGCCCACTGCACATACGGGCCGTCTTCAGTGTCGAAATGCCGAGCAAGAACCACTCATATGCCGGAGGCATTTCGGGCTTCCATCCGAGGCAGTGAGCCTCACCATCAACCCAGTAAGGGTGGGCGTCCAAGTCGAACTCCCACGATTGTCATTCCTGCTTACGTAGACGCAAGATCAGAGGCTCAAGTGTGGGACGCTTGTTTTTCCATTCTTCTTTGGTAATGCCGAGCAGTACCACGTCAATTCGGCTTCCGTTTTTCAGAATGTTCTTGCGTCTAACTCCTTCAAGTTCAAAGCCAAACTTCTGGTGCATTTTTATTACGGCAGAATTAGTTTCCAATACCTCGCAATTGAGTTTTTCCAGGCATGCGTCATTGAATGCATAGTCAAGCATCCAAAACTCTACAATGCTTCCTATGCCTTTTCCTTGATGTTCAGTGTCGAGATAGAACGCCCAATCGGCGGTTTGTTGAACTGCATTTATGGCGTTGAGTGAAACGACACCGATGGACTGCTCATTCCTCATGGCCACGAACACCGCTTGGCGCTTGTTTCCTTTCAAAGAACGCAACCAATCCTCGTGCTCCTCTTCGGTGATTTCGTGGGAGGTGTACATGTTATTTCGGACATCCTCCTGGTTTCGGAGAGTGCGCACATGTGCTTGAACAGAGGGGCTGGCGTCAACTAAAGGAATAAACTGCACCGGATTACCTCGCGGGGACCAGAAAACTTAAAAGGCTAACAGCTTCATAGAGAAAATACCTTTTCAAGCGACTTGGTTTGCAGAGTCACTCCGGAGCCATCAGTACCGCAAGCGTCACTTTGGTGATTTTACAGAGGACCGCATCAAGTCCGATGACTTGATGCGGCGGCTCACTTCTAGATCCGAAACTGACTAACCAAACGACCTAAACGATTACCTAACTCACTGAGACTTCTGGAAGTTATTGCACCATCTTTGGCGTCCCCGGCGACCACATCAGCCGCCAGGGAGATGTGAGTCATACTACGGTTTACTTCCTCGGCCACAGCGGTCTGCTCTTCGGATGCGCTGGCGATCTGAGCGTTCATGTCGTTAATTGTATAAATCAGTTGGCTGATGGCATCCAGCGACAATCCTGCCTGGTTTGCCAGTTCCCCTGTTGTTCGGCCTGTTTCGCTGGAGCGGCCCATCGTGATCATGGCATCCTGTGTGCCTTTTTGAAGTAGGCTGATCATCCCATGGATTTCCTGGGTGCTCTTTTGCGTACGGCTGGCCAAGGCTCGAACTTCGTCGGCGACCACTGCAAAACCACGACCCGCATCGCCAGCCCGTGCTGCTTCAATGGCGGCGTTCAAAGCCAATAGATTGGTTTGCTCCGCAATAGAGCGAATGACGTCAACTACACCGGCAATCAACTGCACGTCCTTGTTCAAACTGTCCAAAGACGAGCTACTTTGTCCTATTTCCTCAATCAACGAATGAATGCTTTCGATGCTTTTGTTGACGACATCTTTTGCCTGCCCACCAACGTCGCTGGTTTCTCGTGCTGCTTGCGAAGCACCTTGGGCGCTGACGGAAACCTGATGCGCAGCCGTGGACATTTCATGAATGGCTGTCGCCACTTGATCAGTCTCTTGGCGCTGACGATCCATGGCCTGCTCTGAGCGCTGGGCCTGGGCCGACATATCTTCGACCAGTGCCGTCAGTTGCCCGGTCATCTCCACGATTTGACGCACAAGGTTATGAATTTTTTCCACAAACAAGTTGAACGAGTGAGCCAAATCACCCAGCTCATCGTTGCTCGAAACTGGCAGGCGGTGTGTCAGGTCGCCATCTCCAGCGGCGATGTCGTCCAGGTTCTTCTTGATGGCCAGTAAAGGTTTCACAATGCTGTTTCCTAGCCAAATGCCAATCAGCGCCACAAGGAGCAGCACGCAAACGGCGAGGAAAAGGATGTACGCGGTGTACTGACCGATTCGCTCATAGCGCTCACTGGCGATGGCCTGTACCTGAACTTCAAGATCATCCAGATTCACTTGCGTGCCCACGATCAAGTCCCACTTCTCCAGATAAACGGTGTAACCGAGCTTGGGCGTAGGTTTCGGGCTGACGGGGGTTTGCCAGTCGTACCGGAAAAAATGTGTACCCGTCTTGGCCGCTTCAACCAGCCCTCGAATCACATACACGCCGTTGGCATCTTTGCTATCAACAAAGCTCTTGCCGATATCGGTGTTCAGGTTGGCGGAGAACACTCGAACAGACGAAGAGTCATAGCCGTAAAAATAGTTTTGTTTAGCAAAACTCAGCGTTCGCAGAATCTTCACAGCCTGATCCCGAGCGTCGGAATCCCCATTTTTGGAAGCGTCGTATATCGGCTGAATCGACGCTTGGGCAATTTCCATATAGTGCTTCAGTGAAGTTTTTCGCTCATTGATCAAGAGGTCGCGCGTCTGCTCAACCTCCTCGGATGCCAGCTTTTGCAAAACCCAAAAAGTAATGCCGCTGATCACTGCAGCCAGCAAAAGGCCAGGGATGATCGTCAGAAGGATGACTTTGCTACGAAGACTTAGCGTCACGATGAGTTTCGCCTCACTCAAGAGATTTTATTTTTATCCACCCATTTTTATCTCGGCCAAGGCTGGCTCGACGACGCATAAAAGGAGGGAAGCTTTTAGGTTGGAGCGGTTGAGCCTGGAGCGATTTAAGGCCTTCTTTTGTTAAAAACACTATTAATGATCGATCGATCAATAGTAGTCTACGCTCAGCTCAAACGGCTTGTCGATGGCCGGTGAGGACGATGGCTGAGTCACCTTCAAGCCAGGTGCTGATATTGGAGATGAGCAGGCGCGATGCAGAAAGGTGGGGGCCGGCAATGAGGTATCTCGCTCAATTGCGCGCCATTGACTCAAGAGGGGGACGTTGACTGCGCCGCGCATCTTTTGCGCAGGACGCAACGTCACGTTGCGTCCTGCCCATATTCTCTCGAGGGGGAGTGCCGCCTATTTTGTTGACCTGACAAACAGTAAAGCGAGTGACCTTTCATTGGAAAGTCACGGCTGTCGAACTTCAGGAGTCTATGGCATGGGCGTTTCTACAAGTGGTACAGCAACGACGATACAAAAAGCTTCAATGACCAGAGGGCTGGTGCTTCTGTTTGCGTTTTGTTGCGGTGCCATCGTGGCCAACATCTATTACGCACAACCGATCATCAGCTTGATTGCCCCGGATATCGGTATGTCGAGTGGCCACGCGAGCCTTATTGTTTCGCTGACTCAGATTGGTTATGCACTCGGATTGTTTTTCCTGGTGCCCTTGGCGGACCTGGTCGAAAACCGCCGACTGATGATAGCGACGATCGTGATTACGATCTTCAGTCTGCTCGCCGCTGGTTTAGCCCGGCAGCCGAGCGTATTTCTTGTCGTATCGGCGCTCATCGGTTTCAGCTCGGTCTCCGTGCAAATGCTTATTCCATTGGCCGCGCATCTGGCACCGGAAGAGTCTCGCGGCCGAGTGGTTGGCGGGATCATGGGCGGCTTGCTGCTGGGGATTTTGCTTGCGCGGCCGCTGTCGAGCCTGATTGCTGATCATTTGGGCTGGCGGGCAGTGTTTATCGGGGCTGCTGCCTTGATGCTCATCATCTCCATAGTGATCGGCATGACCATGCCCAAATGGCAGCCAGCCCATCGTGCGTCGTATGGTCAACTGCTGATGTCCCTTGGACAACTGTTTTGCCGCGAACCCGTATTACGTCAGCGAGCGCTTTATCAAGGGCTGATGTTTGCATCGTTCAGTTTGTTCTGGACCGCCGTACCGCTGGTGTTGAGTCGTGAGTTCGGCCTCACGCAAAGTCAGATTGCGATGTTTTCTCTGGTCGGCGCCATCGGTGCAGTCGCTGCACCTATCAGTGGTCGACTCGCTGATGCAGGGCACACTCGACGAGCCTCACAGTTGGCCATGGTGCTGGGCGTGGTGAGTTTCCTTCCAGCCTTCATTAATCCCTTTTACGGTGTGATTGGTTTGGCGGTCACCGGTGTTGCGCTGGACTTTGCTGTGCAGATGAACATGGTGCTTGGCCAACGAGCCGTCTACGCCTTGGGCACCGCCAACAGAGGCCGCCTGAATGCGTTGTACATGATCAGTATCTTCGTTGGCGGTGCAATCGGTTCCTCGGTGGCCAGTTCGCTTTATGAACATGCCAGCTGGTTCGCGATTGCAGCGGTGGGAAGCGCCTTGTCGCTGCTCGCTCTGATCGCCTTCTCGATTGTTTCTCGTCGAGCCGGACAGGCTCACTGAGTCAATCGGTCGCTGGAACGCGCAATGCCCAAGATGAGAACGGGGAGAGTCGAGGAGTGTCATGGACAAGTTGCTCGCATTGAAAATGTTCGTCCAGGCTGTGGATTCGAAGGGCTTTTCTTCTGCCGCTCGACAGTTGGGCCTGGCGACGTCTTCCGTGACCCGGATGATCGATGGGCTTGAGGCTGAGCTGGGCGCTGTCCTGCTTAACCGTTCCACGCGGCAAATCTCATTGTCAGATGCCGGGGCCGCCTACTACTTGAAAGCGCGGGAGGTGTTGAACGCTGTAGCCGAAGCGGATGCCTCGGTCACTGACCGTGGGGAAGTCCCGGCAGGGCATCTTCGTATTTCTGTACCCGTGGCACTGGGACGTCGTCTGATTGCGCCGCATATCGCCGCGCTTTTGAAGCGTTACCCGCAACTCGTGTTGGACATGACGCTTTCTGACGACATTGTTGAGTTGTTGGGGGAGCGCGTCGATCTATCGATCCGGTTGGGCTCCGCAGCAGCAATGGACGGTGTAGTCAGTCGTCCTGTCGGTCATTTTAGCCGTAGGGTGGTTGCCAGTTCCGAGTACCTGAATGCGCATGGTTTCCCCGAACATCCTATGGACCTCATGCAGCACGAATGCATGCGCTTTAGTTATGGCCAAAAGCAACAGGTTTGGAGTTTCTTAAAGTCCGGTGAGAAGACTCGAGTCCCTATTGAAGGCCGCTTTAAAAGCAACAATGCGGAGGTTCTGCGCGAGGTTGCGCTGGCGGGCGGAGGGGTGGCTCTTTTACCTGATTGGCTCGTCAACGATGATATTGGTAGCGGTCACCTGACGTCATTGTTCGAGTCTTTTGTTGTCAATCCGAACGACGCGAGTTCGGTTATCTCTGCGTTGTATCTTCCCAATCATCGGGGCTCAAGGCGCGTCAATGCATTTATCGATTTCATCAGCGAGTTGCTCGGGCCTGAGGGCTTGCCAGTGAGCTGATCTCGTTACCGTTGCTTAATTTAAAGCGTTGGATTTCGACGTAATGGACCACTTTCGCTGTGTAGATACAGCAGATCCGGGAGGCTTGAATGAGCGCCGCAACATTGCATTACGTCTACGACCCGTTCTGTGGCTGGTGCTATGGAGCGGCACCAATGATCACGGCGGCCACCACGATTCCTGGCCTGGAAATTCAGGCTCATGGTGTAGGCATGTTATCGGGAGACAAAAGCAAGTTTGTGTCGGGTGAGTGGCGCGATTTTGTTCGTCCTCACGAAGCTCGGATTACCGCGTTCAGCAAACAAACCTTCGCAGACGCTTACGTCCAGGGCGTACTCGACCATGAAAACGTTTACCTGGACTCTTCACCGCCCATTGCAGCCATGATGACGGCTCAACAGCTGTCAGGACGCGGCATTGAAATGCTCAAGCGTTTGCAAGTCGCGTACTACCAGGAGGGACGGGCCATTGCTGACCGTGGGGTGATTGCCGACATTGCCGGCGAGCTTGGCTTTGAATCAGATAGGTTTATGGCGGCTTTTGATTCGGTCACCGCAGACTCATTGCAGGATCATCTTGAGCGCAGCAACGGAATGCTGGAAGCCCTGAATGCGCGTGGCTTTCCAGCATTTGCGCTGGAAATCGATGGTGAGATGGAAGTGTTGGCCATGGGGCATTATTTAAGTCGACCCACATTGTTCAAGACGGATATTGAAAGCCGCCTGGCCAAATAGGTGTGGTTCATAGCCAGCACATTCTTTTGTTTTGTATGATGCCCGAATGAAGCTCTAGTGAGGCGTTATGCAAGACTCAAAAAATGTGGACGAGAACGAGCCAGGCAAGTCAAAGGACTCCGCAAGCCTCGTCAAATCGACGACTCGACGCCTTTCGCCAGAGGTCAGGGAAAAGCAGATTGTGCAGAAAGCCATCGAGCATTTTGCGACGTGCGGATTCTCGGGGAGCACCCGTGAGCTGGCGCGACAACTTGATGTTACCCAGCCTTTACTCTATCGATATTTCCCTAGCAAAGAGGCGCTGATAGATCGCGTGTACGACGAGGTGTACCAGTGGGATACCTCGTGGGAAGCGATGATCAAGGATCGCTCGGAACCCCTTCAGTCTCGTCTGGTTCGTTTCTATACCTCATACGCAGGGGTGATTCTGCGGCGGGAATGGATTCGTATCTTCGTTTTCGCCGGGCTGACACGTGAAGGTATCAACGATCGGTATCTCGCCAAATTGCGTGAGCGAGTCTTCATTCCTGTCATCGCAGAGATTCGCCATGCTCATGGATTGGCACCCTCCTCAGGCGAAACGATCAATGACAAAGAGCTGGAATTGATCTGGAGTTTGCATGCCAGCATTTTCTATATCGGCGTGCGCAAATGGATTTACGATCTTCCAGTAACGGAGGACATTGATGCGCTGATCGAGCAGATGGTCGATGCATTCCTTAACGGCAGTCCCCACGTATTGCAACAAGTCGATAACGACCTCGGCGAGAAGCCTAGCTTGAATTGACCGGCTTCAATTTGAGTTGGTTTTTCTGCTTTACCCGCCCGCTGATCTTTTGCTTTGCCTCTCTTTTTTGTCGACCACTCATCACCTGTTTCAGTCTTCAGCTGATCAGGTGGTAGGGGGCGTACGCATGTCATTTTGCCCTGAAAAGCCCTTTCCCAACGCTTGAAACCCGCTTCCCCTTTGCGTCGCCATGACGTGGTCCAGGCCAGCCCTCAAAAATTTGACCCATCGGCTATTTACTTCAATTTCGTCAGGACGTATTGTTTATCGAGTGATAAATAAATACAAAAAACGTTGGAGGCACCATGCAAGTCCTGAAGCTCGCTCATTACTCGATCCGGTCGTTCGACCTGGAGAAGTCCAGCCGATTTTATGAAAGGGTGCTCGGTTTTACCCCCGGCTATCGGCCGCCGTTCGATTTTCCTGGCGTTTGGTTGTACATGGGAGGAGATGAGGAGGACTTTGGCACGGTCCACATTATCGGGATTGACCCTTCCAATCCCGAAGGTCTGAAAAACTACCTCGGCGATAAAGAAATCCCGCTGACAGGCACTGGAACCGTCGACCACATCGCCTTTCTGGTAACTGGTCTGGTTGCATTCTGGAGCGTCTTCAAGGCCGAAGGCATTGCCTGGCGTGATCGCACCGTTCCGAGCCTCGGCCTGCATCAGGTTTTCATCGAAGATCCGTCAGGCGTCACCATCGAGCTCAATTTTCCAGCCTCCGAGATTGAAGCGGTTGGTTCTTACGCCTCCCATGTAGCTGCCACTGTGGGAGAGCGGCCATGATCAATACGTTGAATAAACCCCGCGCTATTGTCGTGGGTGGTTCGCTGGGTGGCCTGTTTGCAGCAAATATGCTGTTACGCAAAGGTTGGGATGTTGAAGTTTTCGAGCGTGTTCCGGATGAACTCGCTGGACGAGGCGCCGGGATCGTTACACACCCTGAATTGTTCGAGGCGATGGCCGCTGCGGGAATTCCCCTCGATGCATCTGTCGGTATCAATGTGCTTTCGCGTGTCACGTTGGCCCAGGATGGCGATGTGGTACTTGAAAACGCGCTCCCACAGACGTTGACCGCGTGGGGGAAAATGTACCAGGTTCTTCGCGCCGCATTTCCGGACTCGCTGTACCGCTGCGGTGGTAGCGTCATCTCGGTTGAAAGCACTGACACGCATGCCAGCGTCACGTTGGCCGATGGCACGACTCATCAAGCGGACGTCATTATTGCCGCTGATGGATTTCGGTCGACAATACGCCAGCATTTTTTACCTGACGTACACCTGCAATACGCTGGATATATCGCATGGCGTGGGTTAGTCGATGAAAGTGCTCTATCGGACTCTGCCCACGCAGCGCTATTCGATAAATTCGCTTTTTGTTTGCCGCCACACGAGCAGATCCTGGGGTATCCAGTTGCCGGGCACTCCAACAGCACTCTTGTAGGCGAACGCCGTTATAACTTCGTGTGGTACCGCACCAGTGACGACGACGATTTGCGCGATTTGTTGAGGGACGAAAGCGGGAAACAATTTGAAGGTGGAATTCCTCCGGCGCTGATACGCCGTGATGTGCTAGACACTATGTACCAGTCCGCCGAGACATTACTTGCCCCGCAGTTCGCCGAAGTTGTAAAGAAAGCCGCGCAACCGTTATTCCAGCCCATTTACGACCTGGAAGTACCGAAGATGAATTTCGGGCGTGTCGCTTTGCTCGGCGACGCGGCATTTGTGGCGCGTCCCCATTGCGGAATGGGTGTTACCAAGGCCGCCGGTGATGCGTTGGCAATCGTCGAAGCACTTGAGCGACATGCATCCGTCGAAGAGGCACTGGCGGACTATAGCGAGCAACGCTGTCGTTTCGGGGCGTCGATTGTTCAGCATGCCAGGCATTTGGGTGCGTATATGCAGGCGCAACTGAAAAGCGAGGAAGAGCGCGAAATGGCTGAGTTGTACCGAACCCCGGAAGCCGTAATGCGCGAGACAGCGGTGCCCGTGAAGTTTTAATACAGCCAAAAGCCCTTTGCAGGAGACAACCATGGAACATGCATATCCGCAAGACAGTGGCTCGGCCCTGTCCGCTGAACAGGTTGATAACGCTATTCAAAACCCGATTCTCGAAAATCCGGAGTTTCGTGCTTTGGTAAAACAGCGACGGATATTTTCATGGAGTATGACTGCCCTGATGCTGGCAGTTTATTTCGGATTTATTCTTTCTCTAGCCTTTATACCGGCCCGTTTGGGTACACCTATCATCGAAGGGCAACCGATGACATGGGGCGTGCCAATTGGCTTTGGAATGCTCGCCTTCACGATTCTTCTCGTTGCTGTCTACGTATGGCGAACTAATACCTGCTACGACCCTAAAATAAAAACAATCATCAGGAGCTTCAACAAATGAAGCGTCTACTTATTGCAGTCTCAGCCATCCTGGCTTCGGTAGCGGTATACGCTGCCGACGCTCCGAGCACAGTCCACAAACATAACCCCATTGCCATCGGCATGTTTCTAGCGTTTGTTATTTTTACTCTGTTTGTCACACGATGGGCCGCACGCAAAAACAATAGTGTTGCCGATCACTATGCCGCAGGCGGAAAAATTACCGGCTTCCAAAATGGTTGGGCCATTGCCGGAGACTATATGTCCGCGGCGTCTTTGCTGGGTATCTCCGCGTTGGTGTTTACCAGCGGTTTTGATGGACTGATTTACTCCATCGGTTTCCTTGCAAGCTGGCCGATCATTCTGTTCCTGATTGCCGAACCATTACGCAATTTAGGTCGCTACACGCTGGCGGACGTACTGTCCTATCGCCTGAAACAACGACCCATACGAGCGTTTGCGGCGTCCAGTTCGATCGTGATCGTTCTGCTTTATCTGGTTTCTCAGCTGGTAGGCGCTGGAAAGTTGGTGGAGCTGCTGTTCGGTTTCGATTACACCGCAGCTGTGCTTCTCGTCGGTACGCTAATGGTCATCTATGTTTTCTTTGGCGGGATGCTGGCAACCACCTGGATTCAGATCATCAAGGCAGTCTTACTGCTGACTGGCTGTGTCTTCATGGCTTTCATGGTCTTGTCCGAATTCGGATTCAGCCTGAACCAGCTGTTCACTCAAGCTACCCAAGTGCATCCATCCCATGTAGCAATCATGAGTCCAGGAGGGCTGATTACTGACCCGGTGTCTGCGATTTCCCTGGGGCTGGCATTAGTCTTCGGTACGGCAGGTCTTCCACATATTCTCATGCGGTTCTTCACCGTCGGTAACGTCAAGGCTGCGCGCCAAAGTATTCTTTATGCCACCGGTCTTGTCGGCATAGGGTACGCACTGATCGTCATCATCGGTTTCGGCACCATCGCCCTGGTTGCCAGCAATCCCGCCTATCATGATGCGTCAGGTGGAATATTGGGTGGCGTTAATATGGTTGCGATTCACCTCGCACATAACGTCGGCGGCAATGTCTTCCTCGGGTTTATGTGTGCGGTATCGTTCTCGACAATATTGGCAGTAGTGGCAGGGTTGACCCTTGCAGGCTCGTCTGCCGTTTCTCATGATCTTTATGCACATGCCTTGCGCCGTGGTACCGCAAGCGACCGTGAAGAAATGCGCGTCTCTCGTGTTACAACCATCGTGCTGGGTGTGTTGTCGATTCTGCTGGCGATTGCTTTCGAGAAACAGAACATCGCATTTATTGTGAGCTTAACGTTCTCCATCGCCGCAAGTTCCAATTTTCCAGTGCTGTTGTTGTCGATTTACTGGAAGGGCTTAACGACGCGTGGCGCCGTGATTGGCGGATCGTTGGGGCTGGTGTCTGCAATTACCCTGTGCATTCTCAGTCCTACTGTTTGGGTCAAGATTCTCCATCATCAGCAAGCCTGGTTCCCGTATGAATACCCGGCCCTGTTCTCAATGGCTGTCGCATTTATCGGTATTTTCTGGTTCTCCATTACTGATCGTTCCGCCAGCGCCGTAGTTGAACGCAGTCGATTCGAGAATCAGTTGGTCGATACGGAGCTGGGTACGCCGGCAACATGGAAGGCGCAACTTAAAACTGATTAAGCCAGGTGATGGCTGTCTACATTAAATAACTACAAATTTCTGCATGAAAGTGTAGCTCCTGTAACGCTGGTCGCGAGAAGTTGATTTTTAATAAGCGAACTAAGGTTTGGCTGTGTGCTTCTCGCGCACCATAAGCTATCGGAATACCTACGTCTGGAAAGTCGCTTAATAGTTCATACAAAAATAACAATTTAAACTTGGGTGAAAATAAATGAAGTGTACTTTTGCTGTTGCGACAGCCATGTGTGTATTGGCGCAGCAAGCCCATGCGGCTGGTTTTGTCGATGATAGTAAGGCTGCGATTAAACTGCGTAACTTCTATATCAATAGCGATTACCGAGACTCGGCAACACCCGCTCAGAAAGCAGCCAACCAGAGTTATCAAGCGGAGTGGGGGCAAGCCTTTCAACTCGAATTCATCTCGGGCTATACCCCGGGGCCTGTGGGTTTTGGTGTTGATGCGTTGGGCATGCTGGGCGTCAGGCTGGATTCAAGCGCCGGTAAACATGGCAATCCGACGGGCACGAACTACGGTGGCGTGGTATTTCCAAGTGACGGTGACCATGCGGTTGACGATTTCTCCAACTTGGGGCTGACCGGGAAAATGAAAATATCCAAGACCGAACTGAAGCTTGGAACTCTGGTCCCAAAACTGCCGGTGATCTTCAGCAATGACGGGCGTTTGTTGCCTCAAACCTGGCAAGGAACCCAGGTTTCTTCGGCCGACATCAAAGACCTGACCTTGATCGGCGGGCAAATTGAAGAGGTGAAGGGGCGCAACTCCAGCAACAATGAAAATATGTCCATCGCAGGCGCCAATAATGCGGTCACTGGCCGCTTCAGTAATAAATTTATTTACGCCGGTGGCGATTACAAGCTGACTAAAGATCTAACCTTGCAGTACTACTACGGCAATCTAAAAGATTTTTATAAGCAGAATTTTCTTGGCCTGATTCACAACTGGGCAATCGGGCCAGGTGTACTGACCAGTGATGTTCGATACTTTAATAGCAAGGATGATGGTGCAAACGGCCATGACCCTGCGTATTTTACGACAGGCTACTACGGCGGTAACACGCTGAAAGGAAAAGTCGATAACGATTTGTACAGTGGGTTGTTTACCTACGCGGTTGCGGGTCACACTTTCGGAGCAGGCTATGAAGTCAGTGATGGGAAAAGTGACTTCCCTTATTTAAACCAGGGGGACGGCCCCACCACCTACACCATCACGGAAATGCAGGTTCAGAAGTTTGTTCGTGCTGGCGAGAAGTCGTGGCAAGCCCGTTACTCTTTTGACTTCGCAAAACTGGGTCTGCCTGGTGCGACGGCAGGTGTTGTGTATGTTAAAGGTAATGATATCAATACTGTCGCATCTAGCAATTCCAGCGAATGGGAACGTGATATTACGCTCGCCTATGTCGTGCAATCAGGCCCTTTCAAAGGCTTGGGTGTCATGTGGAAAAATGCAATGGTGCGGAATAATATCCCGAACGCCCGCCAACAAGACGAGAATCGCGTGATTATAAATTACCAGTTGGCATTGTTTTGATTTTTAAACGCAGGCGATAGTTTGTGGCGGAAACTATGCGGTGAGTCAGTGCTGTTGTGACTGGCCGCTGTAACTGACAGGCAGCGCTTTAACAGGTGTTGCATGTACATGTCGTTCTCTTCCAACGGCATGTTTTTAAGTAGAGTAACGTTTCCCTTAGTTGGGGTAGGGCGGTGCAAGTGATCCTTCACCGCCCTTTTTTATTCTGAACAGGGGGCGTTCATGATCCCAGAGCATCCTGCCAACCACGTCGTGCCAACGGCAGATCCAGCAAGCGCTTGCCGATGGCATCACTGATGGCGTTGCCCAGCGCCGCGGCCATGGGGCCCTGGACGATTTCCGCCGCGCCGAGGAATGGCTGGCCGGGCTGATCAATCATGTGCACCTCGACCTGTTTCGGCAACTCGGGAAAACGCATGATCGGATAGCCGCTCCAGTCGAAGCTATGCATGCCGCTGGCGTCATAGAGGATTCGTTCATAGAGCGTCCAGCTGGCGGACTGAACGATGCCACCCTGGACCTGATTGAGTAGCCCATCGGGGCTGACTATTTGCCCCACATCGACGGCGGCCACCACCCGATCAATCGTCACTTGCCCGGTCTGCCGTTGCACATGCAGCTGCACGGCGATGGCGCAGTAACCCATGATGTTTTTATAGCGAGCGAAGGCGAAGCCGATTCCGCTGCCGGGGCCAGTTGCCTTTTGCGGCCAACCGAAGCTGCTGGCCACACGTTCCACCACCGCCCGTGCTCGTGGATCGCTCAGGTGATTGAGGCGAAATTGCACCGGGTCCACGGCGGCCTGCGCTGCCAGTTCATCGACAGTGCTCTCGATGGCGAACACGTTGATATGGGCGCCGAGCGAACGCATGGCCGAGGTCCTGAACGGCATGGTCAGAACGAAGTTCAGATCGACCTGCAGGTTGGGTATCTCGTACAACGGAACCGAGTTACGGTCGCCGTCACCCTCGGGCTGGGCAATAGGGATCGAAGGGACTGGGGTGAAGGGCCTGGCCAACAGCCACGCCGGTAACAAGCGCCCGGCATTGACGATACGTTCGTTGTGCGGCGTGCTCCAGAGTTCGTATTTCCAGTCCCGAAGGCGCCCGCTGTCGTCCAGTCCTGCTTCCACTTCGGCAAGCATCGCCGAGCTGTAGGGCTCCCAAAGATTTTCCTGCTCGCGCATCCATTGCACCCGTATCGGCTTGCCGGGTATGGCCATGGCGATCAGCGCGGCATCGGCTGCGGCGTCATCCGCGCCGTTGTGGCCGTAGCAACCGGAGCCTTCGGCGTGGATGCAACGCACCTGTGCCACCGGCAGGCCGACCATCTCGGCGATGCCCATGCGCAGAGGATAGACGCCTTGAGTGTGGGTCCAGACGGTCAGTGTTCCGTCCCTGAACCAGGCTACTGAACAAGACGGCCCGATGGAGCCGTGCATGAGGTATTGCTTGGTCACCCGTGCCTTGTAGGCCCGTGGCGCAGGTTGCGCGAGGTTGCCCTTGGCGCTCACCGGGTAGCGTCGCGCTGGCAACTCGGTGAGGAGTTGATGGATATGTGTTGAGTCGGGCAGCGGATTACCTTCTGTCCAGCGGGCAGAGGCGTAGCCTTCGCGCATCGCTTTGACTGCCAGCCATTCATCGGTGGCGACCACGGCGAGGTAACTGCCGTTGCGGACCAGTTTCACCACACCGGGGAGTTTTTTGAGGGCCGCCTCGTCGATGTCCAGCAGCTGACTGCCGCGCCGGGGTGGGCGTATCACACGGGCATGCAGCATGTCGGGCAGACGCATGTCTTGCACATAAGCCGCACCGCCGCTGACCTTGGCTGGAATGTCCAGTCGAGGCAATGACGTGCCGATCAGTGTGAAGCTGCTGGCTGGCTTGAAGGGCGAGCTGGCCGATGCGAAGCGATGCAGTTGAACCCCGACAACCGCTTGCACGTAGGTCATGCTGCGACCTTGCGCATCGTAGATCACGGCGTCCCGCGTGCTCAGGCTGGCGACTTTCTGCTGCCATTGCCGTGCCGCAGATTCGAGTAACAGCTGACGTACCTGGGCCGCAGCATTGAACAACGCAGTGCCGCTGTCGACGATTGTATGGCTGCCGGCGGTATAGCCTTCGTTGGGCGTCAGCGCGGTGTCGGCGGTGAGAAAACGGATGAGCCCGGGCGACACTTCCAGGCGCTCGGCGGCGATCTGCAGGAGCGCCGTTTTGACGCCGGTGCCCAGCTCCACTTTGCCGGTGTAGACGGTGATGCCATCTTTCGCGTCAATGCGGATCCAGGCGTCCAGATAGGGCGTGGCCCGCAGGCTGCCCGGCAGGTCAGGTGCCAGGATTTGCGTGCCCAAGGTGTCCACTTCGGTGTCGGCGAAGGCGCGCGGAATGCCTGGAAGCATCGCGAACCCCATCACCAACGCACCATTGATCACGAACGCACGGCGGCTCAGATTGACGTTTTGCGTCGAGGTTTTCATACCTTGGCTCCCTGCGCGATGACCGACTTGATAGCGGCGAGGATCCGCACATGGGTGCCGCAGCGACACAGGTTGGGTGCCATGTGGCGACGGATCGTTTCATCATCCGGATGAGGGTTGGCCTCCAACAAAGCCTGCGCCCGTACGATCATCCCCGCGATGCAATAACCGCACTGGGCCGCCTGTTCGTCGATAAAGGCCTTCTGCAACGGCCCCGGTTGGTCGGCGCTGCCCAGGCTCTCCACGGTGCGCACAGATTTTCCCGCCAGCGCGCCACACGGTGTCAGGCATGAAAACACCGGTTTGTCGTCTACTAAAACCGTGCAAGCGCCGCACTGACCCAGGCCGCAGCCGTACTTGGCTCCATTGAGCCCCACCTGGTTGCGCAAGGCATAAAGCAGCGGCATGTCTTGCGCAATGTCCAGTACATGAGTCTTGCCGTTGATGTCGAGTGTGATCACGGTTGCTGCTCCTGAGCCCGAATGCTCTTGATAGTTTTCTCCAGGTCCGTCCAGGGTCTGGTCGCGCAGCTGTCGGTGCGCAAATACTCGGCAATGGCGGCCAGATGGCTATCGTCGAGGTTGTGTGCGAAGGCCGGCATGTAGTGGCTGGGAGCGGCACTGGACATCGGGATGCCTTGCAGGATGGTTTGGATTAAATTGCGTGGTGAGTCCGCCGTTACTGCCGAAGTGCTGGCCAGAGCGGGCCTCGACTCAATGGCGCGCATCGGGGCGGCGGTGCCGTGGCAGCTCGCGCAGGCACCTTCGAATAACGAGGCGCCCAGAAGCGCCTTGGCACTGGGCTCGGCCTCAGTGGTACAGGGCGGCAACGTCGCATCCGGTGAGGTTTTCTTGAGGTCAAGAATGTACTGCGCGATGGCATGGGCATCTTCCTCCGGCATCTGCGCAATGCTCAGGCTGACCGGCAACATCGGGCCCGCTGCTGCGCCGTGTCCTTCGGCGACCTCGCCGGTCAGGTAGGCGACCAGTTGGGCTTCATTCCAGGGATGTTGCGCAGAGGCCATTGCGCGCAGGGCAGGGGCCGTCCAGCCGTCGACGATACCGCCGTTGAACAGCTCGCTGCTTTTCTCCCCGCCAATCAAATTCAGGGGCGAATGGCAGGATGAACAGTGTCCCGCGCCCTCGACCAGATAGCGTCCGCGGTTCCATTGCGCTGTTTGCCCGGGAAGTGTTTCCAGCGGATCCCCATGCAGGAACAGCAGGTTCCAGAAAGACACCAGCGGACGGAAATTCATGGGAAAGACCATATGGTTTTCCGGTGCGGTGTAGTTGACCGGGTCCACGCTCATCAGGAAGGCATAGGTATCCGCAATATCTGCATCGCTCATCTTTCGGTAATGCACGTAGGGGAACGCCGGATAGAGAAAATGGCCGTCGCGCGCGATGCCTTCACGCATGGCCCGTTCAAAGGCGTCCAGCGACCACTGGCCGATACCGGTTTCCCGGTCTGGGGTTATGTTGGTGGTGAAGAGTGTTCCGAAGGGCGTTACCAGCGGCAATCCTCCCGCCATGTAAGCGCCGCCGGGTCGTGTGTGGCAGACCGCACAATCGCCCGCTTCGACGACGCGTCGGCCTCTGTCCAGGGTCTCGCGATCTGCATTTTCGGGCGGGCTGACAGTGGCGATTTCCGGCCTCCACATCATCCAGAATGCAAACCCTATCCCCACGATGCCGATTGCCAGAACGGCACCGATGATCGTCTTGCGCTTCATCGCCTTACCTCTCGAGCTCAGTTAACGACAGATTTTTCAATCCGCCGCGTGCGATTGGCGTACGGCGACTTTCTGTGGCGTGAGCTTAGAGAGGGCGGTTGTGATGGAGTACCCCATCAAGGCGCAACGCTACATTGCGCCCAGCGCAACGACGTCAGAATTAACAACCGTTAACTCGCGCCACTTGCGCGCTTGTCCAAAGATGGATGCTCAAGGAATGTACCGATGGCATTGAAGGAGTTTCATGGACAAGCTGCTCGCACTGAAAATGTTCATCCAGTCGGTAGATTCCAAGGGCTTTTCGGCGGCCGCCAGGCAACTCAATCTGGCGACTTCTTCAGTGACCAGAATGATCGACAGGCTTGAGGGTGACCTCGGTACCGTGCTGCTTAATCGCTCTACCCGGCAAGTCACGTTGACGGATGCCGGGAGTGCTTATTACTTGAAAGGCCGGGATATTCTGAATGCCATGGCGGAGGCTGACGAGTCGGTTTCGGATCGTGGTGAAGTGCCCGCGGGGCAGCTGCGTATTTCGGTCCCCGTGGCGTTTGGACACCGCCTCATCGCCCCTCATATCTCCACGCTTTTAGAGCGTTACCCAATGCTCATGCTGGATATGACGTTATCTGACGACATCGTCGATCTGCTCGGCGAAAGCATCGATCTATCGATCCGGATGGGGTCGCCGGCGGCGATGGAAGCTGTGGTCAGTCGCCGCATCGGCAGCTTTCGACGCCGGGTGGTCGCCAGTGCCGAGTACCTGAATGCTCGCGGACTTCCTGACCAACCCATGGACCTCATGCGATACGAGTGCATGTGCTTCAACTACGGTGCACCGCAGCAGGTCTGGACATTTACAGGCAAGGGACAAGCGATTCGCGTGCCCGTCGACGGGCAGTTCAAGAGCAACAATGCCGAGGTTTTGCGTGACGTGATACTGGCCGGTAGCGGGGTGGCGCTTTTGCCCGATTGGCTGGTCAATGATGATATCGACAGTGGTCGATTGACGTCATTGTTCGACGCTTTTGTCGTCAATCCGGACAGCGCAAGTTCGGCGATCTCGGCCCTGTACCTGCCCAACCACCGCGGCTCGAAACGCATCAATACGTTCATTGATTTCCTCACCGAGTTACTCGGATCGGAGTGTCAGCTCGTGGGCTGATCGCCCCACCTTTGCGTTTTGCGAAACGCAACGTTGTGCAGAAGGTGGATTCTCTGACGGGGACCGGCCGCCTACCGTGGGGGTGTGAAAACATTCAACCACGGAGACTGCCATGAGTTTGCACTCATCCAAGATTCAGGTGACTTACGACTTCATCTGCCCATGGTGCTGGATCGGTGAAGAAAATCTCGAACGCGCGCTTGCCGCTTCGGATTATTCAGCTGACGGCCACATTACGTTCCTGCCTTATCAGTTGAACCCGGACATGCCTGTTCAGGGCATGGATCGTAAAGCCTACCGCTCTGGCAAGTTCGGCAGCTGGGCGCGTAGCCAGGCCATGGACGCACAGGTGACCCACGCCGGCAAGGCTGTCGGTCTGGAGTTCGATTACCAACGAGTCGAAAAAACCCCCAACACCTTGGCAGGGCATCGGCTGGTATGGCGAGAGCAACTGGCGGGTAGAGACGCTTCCCTCCTGATCAAGGCCATTTTCAAGGCGTACTTCAGCGAGGGGCGGGATATCGGCGACCTCAATGTGCTGGCCGACATCGCTGCCGAAACGGGGCTGGACCGGGGGGCTGTTGTCGACTTTCTCAGCACCGAGGAAGGCACCGCTGAAGTCCTGAAGCTGGAGGCCATAACCAAGGCCTCCGGTGTGCGCTCGGTACCGAGTATTCAGATCGCAGACGACGTCATCAGTGGTGCTCAGCCCATCGAAGTAATGATCCAGATACTAAGACGAAGCCAGGCGGCTTAAGCCGTTTTTTCAATCCCTATTCATTCAGGAAATCATCATGACTCATCACTTGTTCAGCCCGATCAAACTCGGCCTGCTCACCCTTGATCACCGCGTCGCCATGGCCCCTTTGACTCGCTCCCGTGCGGGCCAGCCTGGCAACGTACCGACCTCAATGAACGTCGAGTACTACCGTCAGCGTGCCAGTGCCGCGTTGATCATCACCGAGGCTACGCAGATTTCGCAGCAGGGGCAGGGTTACGCCTGGACGCCCGGCATCCATAGCGACGAGCAGATTCAGGGCTGGAAAGCTGTCAGCGAAGCCGTGCACGCAGAAGGCGGGCGCATCTTCCTGCAGCTCTGGCATGTGGGGCGGGTGTCGCACCCGGTATTTCAACCTGACGGCGGCCTGCCGGTGGCACCGACCGCGCAGCCGGTCCCAGGCAAGACGTTCATCCTGAATGAAAAGGGCGAGGGGGTCTGGGGTGATGTACCGGTTCCTCAGGAACTGGACATTCCAGGCATTGAAGCGATCGTCGCCGACTTCCGCAAGGCCGCTCGCAATGCACTTCTTGCCGGTATGGACGGTGTGGAGATTCACGCAGGCAATGGTTATCTGCTTGACCAATTTATCAACAGCGCCAGCAACCAGCGTAGCGATCGCTACGGTGGAAGTATCGAAAACCGCGCGCGGCTATTGCTCGAAGTCGTGCAAGCCGTGACCGAAGAAATAGGCGCCGAACGCGTTGCTGTGCGCCTGACACCGATGGGGCGTTTCATGGGCATGGGTGATGACACTCCGGAACAAACCTTTGGCTACATTGCATCCCGGCTCAATCACTGGAATCTCGCTTACCTGCACCTGGTAGAACCGATGATGGTCGGCACGGTGCTCGACGAAAGTAACGATCCCCGCTGGGACGCCATCATCAAGCAGCTGCGTACTGACTTCCATGGCGTTCTGATGCTGGCGGGTGGTTACACCGGCGAAACGGCCGAGCAGGCCATCGCGCAGGGGCGTGCCGACCTCATCGCTTTTGGTCGCCCGTTCATTGCCAACCCCGACTTGCCAGCGCGTTTGCGTGGCCGTACCGAACTCAACCCGGCGGACGGCAACAGCTTTTTTGGCGGCGACGCCAAGGGGTACATCGACTATCCGGTGTTGGCATAACACAACGTCGAATCCAGAGGCTGTGGGAATCACCCTGCTACGAGGAGAGAGGTAATGAAGAGTTCAGACGTTCCGAAGGCCTTGGTCATTGGTGGTTCCCTGGGAGGACTGTTCGCCGCCACGGCGTTGCGTGCGATTGGCTGGCACGTCGATATTTTCGAGCGATCCCCCGCGGCGATGGATAGCCGTGGTGGAGGCATTGTTCTGCAAGCAGATGTTCTTCAGCATTTTCGCTATGCCGGAATCAAACCTGCCAATGCACTTGGGGTCCGCTCCCATGATCGTCTGTATTTGAATCGAGCTGGCACCGTCGTGCATAAAGAGCCGATGCCGCAAACTCAGACGTCCTGGAACACGCTCTACAACTCATTGTTCTCTGCCTTTCCTGCCGAGCACTATCACCGTGGAAAGACGCTGGTTGATCTGACTCAAAATGAGCAACGAGTGACTGCGAATTTTGCAGATGGCAGCAGTGCTGAGGGAGACCTGCTGATTGGTGCCGATGGTGCGGGTTCAACCGTGCGAAGTCTGGTGTTGCCTGGTGCGCAATACACCTATTCGGGGTATGTAGTCTGGCGTGGTCTGGTTGATGAGGACGGACTTCCAGACTTCGCCAAAGCGCAGCTTTACGAAGACTTTGTCTTTCAACAAGACCCTGAATCGTTGATGTTGGAATACATGGTGCCGGGCTTGAATGGCTCGGTTAATCCTGGCGAGCGACGGTTCAACTGGCTCTGGTATTTGAAAGCTGCCCAAGGCGCAGCATTAGATGCTGTGCTCACTGATAACAATGGTCATCGGCGTAGCCACTCGATTCCACCGGGAGCCTTGGCCGCTCAGCAGGATGCTTACCTGCGGGACATGGGTGAGCAGCATGCCAACCCGGCTTTTCGTGAACTGATTCGCCAGACCAAGGATATTTTCGTTCAAGCGATCCTTGATCTGAAAGTCCCCCAAATGGTGTTTGGTCGCGTGTTGCTGACTGGCGATGCCGCTTTTGTGCCGCGTCCTCATACGGCCGGCAGCACGGCCAAGGCAGCCCGCAATGCACTGTCCCTGGCTCAAGCGATCGACGATATTGGCGACATCGATAAAGGCTTGCTGGTCTGGCAGCACCTGCAACTTGCAGAAGGCAAGCGTATGGCGGATTGGGGGGTGAGCATGGGTGACCGGATCATGGGCATCAACTGATCCTGATTCAGCAGCTTTAACTGGATAAAGTTCGTTTACAGACGGGGTGTTGTTGCAGTATTTCCAGTCTGGAATATAAAAAGAGGAGAAAGCTTCAGCTCGAAGCTTTCTCCTCTTTTTGGCATCTGCATGTTTTAAGGCATTAACCATTCAGGCAAGCGCTACCGAATATCTTGTATTGCAGGTCGTGCGTTGCACCCTTGTGATCCACATACACCATGTGCGCATCCACCGGGCCGCAAGCGTTATTTGTGTCCTCTGCAGTAGTGATGTTGATGACTTTGGCGATATCCATGTGTTCGGAGTAGTTGTAGTGCTCAGGTTCAGGAGTGGCGACCTTGACGTTGGAAGCGCTTTGGGCAGAAGCGTAAACGCTGAACATCATGAGTGAGGCGAGCATTGCGTATTTCATGAGGGTGATTTCCAGAGGTTATTTAAGAAGGAACTCTTTGTGTGCTTCTGGAGTTAATTGTGATGTCGAGCGTTAGTTTATAAAAATACCCAATTCAAATACCGGTAATTACCACAATTGATGTGTCGCCAACGTGCCTGACAACAAGTGACTGATAAGTTGCATGATCGACAAAGCGCCAGGTATTGCTCACTTGTCCACTTCGTCATGAAGGCTTGAATCGGAGCAAAAAAAAGGCCGGTCAGACCGGCCAAAGGGAAATTGAGTGTTTCGCTAAAGTTATCCGCGGAGTCCGAGGATTCTGGCCGCGTTTCCACCGAGCACTGCAGCCTTCTCGCGGGGGCCCAGACCGACGCTTTCTACAAAACGCACCGGTTGTTCGTATCCCATGTCGAAGCAGTAGTCGCTGCCCAGTACAAGATGGTCGATACCGACATTGGCGATCAAATAGTCCAGAACCGGCCCGGAGTGTGAAACGGTGTCGTAGCTGAATCGCGTTAAATAGCTGCTCGGCTTTTGAGCCAGGCGCCGGGTCTCTGGACGTGAATTCCAGCCTGCGTCGAGACGCCCGACGAGTATTGGCAATGCTCCACCGGCGTGGGGCAATGACACATGCAGCTGTGGGTAGCGATCCAGTATTCCACCGAGAATCAGGTGTGAAGCCGCGATAGCGGTATCGAACGGGTTGCCCAGCAGGTTGCTCAGGTAATAGTTACTCAAGCGGCTGCCGCCAACCGTTTGTTGCGGGTGCAGGAACACTGGCAGTCCCAGCTGTTCAATGCGGGCAAAGACTGGTGCAAAGCGTGGATCGTCCAAGTCCAGACCGTTGATATTGGTGCCCATATAAACGCCCCGCACCCCGGGCAGTTCGGCTGTGCGTTCCAGCTCGATAATGGCGTCGTGCACATCCAGCATCGGCAACGTCGCCAGTACCACAAAACGCAGCGGGTGTTGGCGATGAACAGTTGACGCGGCATCGTTCCAGGCACGTGCCAGGCGGGCATTGAGTTGACGATCTGCCCAGTACACCATCGGCACGCTCAAGGACAGCGCCTGAACATCGACGCCTGCGCGATCCATGTCGAGCAAGCGCGCTTGCACATCGATAAATTTCAGGGGCAAAGGCCCTAATCCGCCGGCCGGGGTAGCGAAGCTGAATGAATTTTCCTGGCGGGTATAGCTTCCACCGAAAGCTTTGCCATCACCGCCCAAGAGGTGCAAGAACTCTTCAGGGTAGTAATGCGCATGGATGTCCACCGATCTCACCGGGATGTCGGCACCCCTCTTGATCGGCCCCGCCGAGGCGGGTACCAAACGGGTGACCAGCAGGCCGCCCGCAGTAGCTGCCATGATGCCTAGCAGTTGGCGACGGGTCTTCGAGAGACAGCAGGGACATTGCATGGTCAATCTCCTTTTTATTGTTTTTGTTGGGCGATGAACGCCAAGACGCCTTTATTGATCAGTCGATTACTTTTGGGTTTTGATTATCAATCGATAAATTGAAATAATGCAAGGGGCTTCAATTGGCCTTCGTTCCAAATCGGAATCATGGGGAGCGTTGGCGGTGATGAACGTTCTGCTATAGTCGCGAGCTTACTGATCGCTCGATAAAAAGGAGTGGCAATGACTGACTCCACCTCTGATCCGATAGACGCGCTTGATTGGCGGAATCGCCGCAAGAGCGCCCGCGCAGGTAGTCAGAAGCCATGCAAGCCCAAACCCGCTACCGATTGAGCACAGCCATGCAAGACGCCCACCGCCTGGTCATGCACAGTCGTTACCTTTACTTTTCGATCTCGGAATCCGTTCATGGATAAGTTGCTGGCGCTCAAAATGTTTGTCGAAACGGTTCGCTGCGGTGGTTATTCGGCAGCGGCGCGCAAGCTCGGCATCTCCACTTCGTCAGTGACGCGACAGGTAGCCGGACTGGAAAGCGAGTTAGGCGCCAGCCTGCTTAACCGCACCACGCGCAACACCAGCGTCACGGTGGCGGGCCAGAACTATTTCGATAAAGCCGTGGCGATCCTCGAGGCCATCGACGAGGCCGATGCCGTCGTTACCGACCGCGGCAGTGAAGCCCAGGGGCGATTACGGGCCAGCGTCCCGGTGGAATTCGGCCGACGTATCATCGCTCCCCATCTGGGGCGGTTGCTTGAGCGCCATCCTGGCCTGGAGATCAGCCTTTCGCTGAGCGACGAGGTCAGTGACCTGCTCAGCGAGCAAATCGACGTGTCCGTGCGTCTTGGTTCATCGGTTGTCAGTGATGACATCGTCAGCAAGCGAATCGGTGATTTCCAGCGTTGGGTGGTGGCAAGTCCCGAATACCTGACGCGTACCGGGCTACCCCGGCACCCGCGTGACCTGTTGGAGCATCAGTGTCTGCGTTTTGATTACCGCACGGGTCACCACAATTGGACCTTTCAGGGCGACGAAGAAGTTATCCGCTTGAATGTGCAGGGACGGTTGCAAAGCAACAACGCCGACATTCTGCGCGAGGCGGCGTTGGCCGGTGGCGGGGTGACGCTGTTGGCCGATTGGCTGGTGCGTGACGACGTCAGCGCAGGTCGGCTCACGCGCGTGCTGGAGCAGTATGAGGTCAACCCTGGCAGTGCAAGCACCTGCATCAATGCGTTGTATCTGCCCAATCATCGTGGTTCCAGCCGCATCAATGTGTTCATAGAGTTTCTCAAGGAAATACTCGCCCCCTAAGCACGTCCTGTGCATTTGACCAGACGGCGTTGCGCGTCGCTTTTGACCGAATCGAAATGCCGGCCGATGCCATCGCGGCGCACAGCGTGCTGCCTTGATTGCGCGCTCGCGCAACGGCAGCGTTGCCGAATGCGCAACGAAGCCTTGCAGTGGGCAGCGATTCTCCCGGCGTGCCCGGGTTCGTAAAGTGATGCCCATCAACTGACCCCGGTCGTCAACGCGCCACCCCGCGGCACTGACAAATTTTTTCAATTGGAACTCGCCCCGATTCGGCCGGCTACGGCCCGCTATCGCCTGGCGAAAGTATGAGGAATGTCCTATGAAGCCCCTGCAGACGGTTCCCTTGATCCTCTCGGCTCTGGCGCTGGCGGTCGTGCTCGCTGGCTGCAAGCAAGAGGCCCCGGTACAAGCTGTCACACCGCCACAGGTTGGTGTCGTGACGCTTCAATCACAAACGTACACAGTGCAAAGCGAGCTACCGGGACGTACCGCGCCGTTCCGCGTTGCAGAAGTGCGGCCGCAAGTGGACGGTATCATCGAGCAGCGTCTGTTTGACGAGGGCAGTGAGGTGAAACCCGGACAGCCGCTGTACCGCATTGATCCATCACCGTACGAAGCAGACGTCGCCCGCGCCCGCGCATCGTTTCAACAGGCCCGTTCCCTCGCAGACCGTTATCGACAGCTGATCGGAGAAAAGGCGGTGAGCCGTCAAGAGTTCGAGGATGCACAGGCGCGACAACTGACGGCGGAGGCTGACCTCAAGCGTGCCGAGATCAACCTGCGTTACACCCGTGTGCTTGCACCGATTGCTGGCCGCATCGGCCGCTCCAGCGTGACCGAAGGTGCGCTTGTGAACAACGGCCAGGCAGCGGCCATGGCATCGATTCAGCAACTCGACCCCATCTATGTCGATATCACTGAGTCATCTGCAAACCTGCTCAAACTGCGTGATGATCTCAAGCAAGGGCGCCTGGAGAAGGCGGGGGCGGACGCCGCCGTGGTGAGCCTCGCGCTGGAAAATGGCAGTGCCTATGGACTGCCGGGGCGCTTGAAGTTTTCTGAGGTGTCAGTCGACCCCTCCACCGGTTCGGTGACCCTGCGCGCCGTGTTTCCCAACCCGGAGCACCTGCTACTCCCTGGTATGTTTGTGCGTGCAAAACTTCAGAGCGGCGTCCGACAAGCCGCCATCCTTGCTCCGCAGCAAGGGGTGACCCGCGACCTGAAGGGTAATCCCAGCGCACTGGTGGTCAGCGCTGATGGAACCGTTGAACAGCGTCCCCTGACGGCCAATCGCACAGTGGGCAACCAATGGCTGGTGGAGCGTGGCCTCGAAGCGGGCGATCGATTGATCACTGAAGGGCTGCAGTTCGTCAAGCCAGGCATGAAGGTCTCCGTGACTGCCGCGCAAAACGTGGCACCGGTGTTGGCCGGTGCCGTGGCTGGGGGGAACTGAACATGTCCAGGTTCTTTATCGATCGGCCCATTTTTGCCTGGGTACTCGCATTGATCGTCATGCTGGCCGGCGGGCTGGCGATCCTCAAGCTGCCCGTCAACCAATACCCTGACATCGCTCCGCCAGCGATTTCGATTCAGGTGACCTACCCAGGGGCATCGGCCCAGACTGTGCAAGACACCGTGGTCCAGGTCATCGAGCAACAGCTCAACGGCATCGACAACCTTCGCTACGTCAGTTCGGAAAGCAACTCCGATGGCACCATGGCGATCACGGTTACGTTCAACCAAGGGACGAACCCCGACATCGCTCAGGTTCAGGTGCAAAACAAACTCAACCTGGCCACGCCCTTGCTTCCGCAGGAAGTGCAGCAGCAGGGGATCCGGGTGACAAAAGCGGTCAAGAACTTCCTGATTGTGATTGGCGTCGTTTCCGAAGACGGCAGCATGTCCCGCGAGGACCTGGCCAACTACGTGGTATCCAACATGCAGGATCCGCTGTCGCGCACTTCCGGCGTCGGTGACTTCCAGGTGTTCGGCGCGCAGTACTCCATGCGGATCTGGCTTGATCCTTCGAAGCTGGTCAGTTTCGGCCTGACGCCCGTCGATGTGAAAAGTGCGATTCAAGCCCAAAACGTGCAAGTGTCTTCCGGCCAGATTGGCGGCCTGCCTGCACTGCCGGGTCAACAGCTCAACGCCACCATCATTGGCAAAACCCGCTTGCAGTCAGCAGAAGAATTCAAGGACATCCAGCTCAAGGTCAATCCTGACGGCTCCGAAGTGCGTCTGGCCGATGTGGCCGATGTCGCATTGGGCGGTGAAACCTACAGCGTCAACGCCCAGTTCAACGGTATGCCGGCGTCCGGCATCGCCATCAAGCTTGCTCCCGGGGCTAACGCGCTGGACACCACCAAGGCGATCCACGACACCCTTAACCAACTGCAACCGTTTTTCCCTCGCGGTATGAAAGTGGTCTACCCCTACGACACCACGCCAGTGGTGCGCGACTCGATCCATGGTGTGTTCCATACTCTGGGTGAGGCGATCGTGTTGGTGTTCCTCGTGATGCTGCTGTTTCTGCAGAACCTGCGCGCGACCATCATCACCACGCTGACCGTTCCTGTCGTCCTGCTGGGTACGTTCGGTGTCCTCGCGGTCGCCGGTTTCACCATCAACACCTTGTCGATGTTCGGCATGGTGTTGGCCATCGGCCTGCTGGTGGATGACGCCATCGTCGTGGTCGAGAACGTCGAGCGTGTCATGCGTGAGGAGCGGTTGTCGGCGAAAGAAGCCACGATTCGCTCGATGAAACAAATCCAGGGCGCGCTCGTGGGCATTGCCATGGTGTTGTCGGCGGTGCTGTTGCCGATGGCATTTTTCGACGGGTCAACCGGCGTCATCTACCGTCAGTTTTCCCTCACCATCGTGTCGGCGATGGCTCTGTCGGTGCTCACCGCGCTGGTGTTCACGCCTGCCTTGTGCGCCACGATGCTCAAGCCCCATGACCCGACGCATGGGCTCGCACGTCTCGGCTTCTTCCGTGCTTTCAATCGCGGGTTTGATCGCGGCGTGCAACGCTACGAGCGAGGTGTCGCCGGGATGTTGCGGCACAAGGCGGCGGCATTCCTGGCTTACCTGTTGATCGTCGTTGGCATGGTCCTGCTGTTCAGCCGCATCCCCACTGCGTTTCTGCCCGATGAAGATCAAGGCGTGATCTTTACCCAAGTGCAGACCCCCGCCGGGTCCAGTGCTGAGCGCACGCAAAAGGTGCTCGACAGTGTGCGTCAGTATTTGCTCGCCACTCCTGAGCAGGGGGGAGAGGCTAACGCTGTAGACGCCGTGTTTACCGTGAATGGATTCAACTTCGCGGGGCGTGGGCAAAGCTCGGGCATGGCGTTTGTTCTGCTCAAGCCGTGGGAAAAGCGCGGTCCTGAAGATGCGGCGCTCGCGTTGGCCAAGCGCGCTCAAGCGAAATACAGAGGCATGCGCGATGCAATGGTCTTCGCCGTGGTGCCTCCAGCAGTGCGTGAGTTGGGCAACGCTTCGGGCTTTGATTTATTCCTTCAGGATCAGGCCGGCGTCGGTCACGAAGTCCTGGGGCAGGCGCGCAATCAGTTCCTGCGTCTGGCCTCCGAAAGCAAAGTGCTGACAGCGGTTCGACTCAACGGCCTGAGCGATGAGCCCCAGTATCGGTTGAAGATCGATGACCGGCGTGCGAGGGCGCAGGGCGTTTCACAAACAGACATCAACACCACGCTCTCTGTGGCCTTCGGCGGCAACTACGTCAATGATTTCATTGACCGTGGCCGAGTCAAAAAAGTGTTTGTACAGGGCCAGGCCAGCGCGCGCATGTCCCCTGAAGATCTGGACAAATGGTACGTACGTAACGCCGCCGGGAAGATGGTGCCGTTCTCCGCTTTTGCCTCCGGCGAGTGGGTCTTCGGCTCTCCCAAACTGGCGCGCTACAACGGTGTGCCGGCAGAGGAAATACTGGGTGGCCCGGCACCGGGTTACAGCACGGGTGATGCCATGGCTGAAGCACAGGCCATCGCTGCTCAGTTGCCGCCTGGTGTCGCGCTGGCGTGGACGGGCTTGTCGTATGAAGAAAAGCTTTCCGGGTCTCAAGCGCCTGTCATGTATGCGCTTTCGCTGCTTGTGGTGTTCCTCTGTCTCGCGGCCCTTTATGAAAGCTGGTCCATTCCCTTGGCCGTGATGCTGGTGGTACCGCTGGGTGTTGTGGGGGCATTGCTTGCCACCACCTTGCGCGGCCTGTCCAACGACGTGTTCTTTCAGGTAGGCCTGCTGACGACAGTCGGACTGGCGGCGAAGAACGCCATCCTGATCGTGGAGTTCGCCAAGGAATTGCATGAGCAGGGTATGGGCTATGCCGAAGCGGCGATTGAGGCGGCGCGGCTTCGTTTGCGTCCCATTGTCATGACCTCGCTTGCGTTCATCCTCGGGGTTGTGCCGTTGGCTATCTCCACCGGTGCAGGCTCCGGCAGTCAGCATGCCATTGGCACCGGTGTGATCGGCGGCATGCTGACCGCCACCGTCCTGGCCATCTTCTGGGTTCCACTCTTTTATGTGTCGGTGTCGTCACTGTTCGCACGTCGATCGTCCGTCGCTCTGGCCGCAGTCGCTCACGAAGAGGTCATGTCATGATCAAACCATTCAGTTTTCTGGTCCTGAGTTCGTTGTTGTTCAGTGGTTGCTCTCTGATCCCGGAGTACCAGCAACCTCAGGCACCGGTGGCGGCGACTTACCCCTTGGCGCCAGTGTCACGTGATGAGAGTGCCGCAGCGCTCGATTGGCGCGAGTTCTTTTCCGATCCGGCCTTGCATCGATTGATCGAGACCGCACTGGCCAACAATCGGGATATCAGGATTGCCACGTTGAACGTCGAGGCCTATCAGGCGCGCTATCGCATTCGTCGCGCGGATCTGTTGCCGGACGTCTCGACGGCGGGCAGTGGTAGTCGTCAGCGAGTTCCGGCAGATCTGGCATCCGGTGATAAAGCCACGATCGAGAGTCAGTACTCTGTCGGGCTGAACGTGAGTTATGAGGTGGATTTGTTCGGCCGTGTGCGCAGCCTCGATCAAGCAGCATTGCAGCGTTACCTGGCCAGTGAACAAGCACAGCGTTCAGCCCGTATCGGGCTGGTGGCAAGCGTTGCAAATGCCTGGCTCATTATGCAGGCCGATCAAGCGCTGGAGCGACTGACCAGCGATACCCTCGACACCTATGAAAACAGCTACCAGCTGACACGTCGCAGCGCTGAAGTAGGTACCGTTTCAGATTTGGCGTTGAGCCAGGCACAAACCCTGGTGCAAGGCGCTCGTAGCTCGATGGCCCGGTATCGTCGGCAGGTTGCCGAAGACCGAAACCAGTTGGTGTTGTTGATTGGAGGTGAACTCCCCACCGATCTGTCGAGCGGTGATTGGGAGCGACAATCTTTACCTGAGGTGCCAGTGGGGTTGCCTTCGGATCTGCTCAACCGTCGGCCCGACATAGTGGAAGCAGAGTTATTGCTCAAGGCTGCCAATGCGGATATCGGCGCAGCCCGGGCTGCGTTCTTTCCCCGAATCAGCCTGACGGCGGATGCTGGCACCTCGAGCGAAGAACTGTCAGGGCTCTTCAATGGAGGTTCGGGTGTGTGGAGCTTTTTCCCCGCGATCAGTCTGCCAATCTTCAATGCGGGCCGCTTGCAAGCCAGCCTGGACGTCACTCAAGTCGAGAAAGACATACAAGTGGCGCGTTATGAAAAGGCGATCCAGTCAGCCTTCAGGGAAGTCAGTGATGGACTGGCTGCAACGCAGACCTTTGGACAGCAGATTGAGGCGCAACAAGGGCTGGTCAGCGCGAGTGCCAAATACTATCGGCTGGCGGAAAGTCGCTACCTGACAGGTATCGACAGCTCTTTGACTCTTTTGGACGCGCAACGGACGCTGTTCGCTGCACAACAAGCGTTGATCAGTGATCAGTTGGCCGAACGAGCGGCAACTATCGATTTGTACAAAGCGCTGGGAGGAGGGTGGCAGGGCTGACATGACGACCACGGATCCTCCTTTTGGCCATGAAATGGATTACTCCTGCTTTTACGCCCCACAACACAGTAGCGCCTACGTATTCGTCTCCGCAGCGCCAAAGCAGAGGGGGCGGGAATTGGACAGAGTGATGGCCATTGGCTAACGTCAGGTAGCCTCCCTCCGAATCACAAAACGGCGGATTACCAAGGCATGCAAATCGATCTACCGCCCGAGCCGGGAAGCGAATCAAGGGAGATAGAGGCATGGAGAGTGCTGGGGCGGACTTTGATTTGATCGAGGTTTCAGGAGGTCCTCGGTTCCGACCTGGAGAATCCCTTGCTCGCAAGTGAAGCTTTTTCTCAGCTCCCGAAAGCAACTCACGACACGATCAAAATCACGTTTTAGAGTTGGTTGATATTGGTAGGTTGTTGTTAGTCCCGTCGTTAGTGCCAGATAATTTGATGTTGATGGAATAGCTGGAGAAAAGTCGGGGGCAGCAGGTGGTCCAGAAGAATACTGAAGAGGCGAGGTAACGTGGAAGTGCGATGTTTGCCATCTTTAATGGCAAATTTTTCGTCTTTCAAGGAGGACTTGATATGCGCGTTCTAATTCTTTTGTTTCTTGTTCTCACGTTGCAAGCCTGCGCTCCGATATCGTATCGCGAAACCGATGAGGGAAGGTTTGAAGGCGCTTTGGATGTGCGCTGGATCAAGAATGACTATTTTCTGTTTGTTCCAAGCAAGGATGATCCGTTTCGATTTACACGTTCTAATGGTGAAGTAATTCGCCCTGGCCCCATGTATACCGATGGGGGGTCAATTCCTCGATTTTTATGGGGCGTCAATGGTTATTCCCCTTGGGGGTACGCCCCCGCTTATATCATTCACGATTGGCTTTTCGTGGCTCATGAGTGTGGTT
Source organism: Pseudomonas sp. IT-P44 (assembly GCF_949768225.1). Lineage (NCBI taxonomy): Bacteria > Pseudomonadati > Pseudomonadota > Gammaproteobacteria > Pseudomonadales > Pseudomonadaceae > Pseudomonas > Pseudomonas sp. IT-P44. Next base: position 72,440 of record NZ_CATKQM010000022.1, read on the forward strand.
ACCCCGGGTACAAGGATTACTCGTTCAAAAATACGCACATCGTCCTGGCAGAGGGTTTGAAGGCGGTGATGGAGGTAAGTCCTGAGATTCGAAATTACTTTGTTTTTGAATCGGTGGTTGCAGCCGTCAGTTCGCCCATAGCGAAACGGCTCTGGGAGAAGGGTATATGTAACGAACCCGTAGCTTTCAACCTGCAGGGCATTCCTGAACAAACGCCTCCCGGGGAGTTGCTGATGACAATAAAATTCAAATAGTGGCTGACGCGCAGTTCCACTCAGCTGCCCGAGGTCAACGCCGGAGTCGTGACGGGTGATGCTGTCGTTTTTGCGGCCCAGAAGCGCCTTTCGGCTTGTTACAGGCAGGTGATATCAACCCTGACCAAGAAGCCCACGGATGCCGGTCAAACATTTGCCCGCTACAATGCGTGCCTCGACCGTGACAAACCAGATAAAAAATATGTCCTTGCCCAAACATCACCTGGAACTGCTCAGCCCTGCCCGTGACGTGAGCATCGCTCGCGAGGCGATCCTGCATGGTGCCGACGCCATTTATATCGGTGGCCCGAGCTTCGGCGCCCGCCACAATGCCTGTAACGAAGTGAGTGAGATCGCCGGACTGGTGGAGTTCGCCCGGCGCTACCACGCCCGGGTGTTCACGACGATCAACACAATCCTGCATGACAATGAGCTGGAGCCAGCGCGCAAGCTGATCCATCAGCTCTACGATGCCGGCGTCGATGCGTTGATCGTCCAGGACCTTGGCGTGATGGAGCTGGATATTCCGCCCATTGAGCTGCACGCCAGCACCCAGACTGACATCCGCACCCTGGCACGGGCGAAGTTTCTTGACCAGGCAGGCTTCTCCCAACTGGTACTGGCCCGCGAGCTGAATCTGCAAGAGATTCGCGCCATCGCCGACGAGACCGATGCGGCCATCGAATTCTTCATCCATGGCGCGTTGTGTGTGGCGTTCTCCGGCCAGTGCAACATCTCTCACGCACAGAACGGTCGCAGCGCCAACCGTGGCGACTGTTCACAGGCCTGTCGTTTGCCGTACACCCTCAAGGACGACCAGGGCCGCGTCGTCGCCTACGAAAAACACCTGCTGTCGATGAAGGACAACAACCAGAGCGCCAACATCCGTGCGTTGGTGGAAGCCGGCGTTCGCTCATTCAAGATCGAAGGGCGCTACAAGGACATGGGCTACGTGAAGAACATCACGGCCTACTATCGCCAGCGCCTGGACGACGTTCTTGAAGATCGTCCGGACCTGGCCCGTGCGTCCAGTGGCCGCACTGCGCATTTCTTTGTGCCTGACCCGGACAAGACCTTCCACCGTGGCAGCACCGACTACTTTGTCACCGACCGCAAGGTCGACATCGGTGCCTTCGATTCACCGACTTTCACTGGTCTGCCAGTGGGCGTGGTGGAGAAGGTGGGCAAGCGTGACTTGCAGGTGGTGACCTCTGAGCCGCTGTCCAACGGCGACGGTCTCAACGTGCAGATCAAGCGCGAAGTAGTGGGTTTTCGCGCCAACATCGCCGAGCCCAAGGGTGAGTTCCTCGAAGAGGGCGAGAAGCGTTATCGCTACCGTGTCGAGCCCAACGAGATGCCGGACGGGATGTACAAGCTGCGGCCCAACCATCCACTGAGCCGCAACCTGGACCATAACTGGCAGCAAGCCTTGCAGAAGACTTCCGCTGAACGTCGTATCGGTCTGGCCTGGGTCGCACAGCTGGACGAGCAGCGCCTGCAACTGACCGCCACCAGCGAGGAGGGCGTTAACGCCAGTTTGTCGCTGGACGGTCCGTTCGGCCTGGCCAACAAGCCGGAGCAGGCCCTGGACCAACTGCGTGATCTGCTCGGTCAACTGGGCACCACCGACTACCACGCCACCGGCATCAAGCTGGAAGCAACCCAGGCGTTCTTCATCCCCAACTCGCAGTTCAAGGCCCTGCGTCGGGAAGTGATCGAAGCGCTGACCGCGGCCCGCCTGCTGGCCCACCCACGGGGTGGGCGCAAGGCCGAGACAAACCCGCCGCCGGTGTACCCGGAGTCGCACCTGTCGTTCCTGGCCAACGTCTACAACCAAAAGGCTCGCGACTTCTATCACCGTCACGGCGTCAAGCTGATCGATGCAGCCTTCGAGGCCCACGAGGAAACCGGAGAAGTGCCGGTGATGATCACCAAGCACTGCCTGCGCTTCTCCTTCAACCTCTGCCCCAAACAGGCCAAAGGCGTCACCGGCGTTCGCACCAAGGTTGCGCCGATGCAACTGGTGCACGGTGACGAGGTGCTGACGCTGAAGTTCGACTGCAAACCTTGCGAAATGCACGTGATCGGCAAGATCAAGGGCCACATCCTTGACCTGCCGCTACCGGGCAGCGTCGCGGAGCCGGTCGTCGGTTACATCAGCCCTGAAGATCTGCTCAAGACGATTCCTCGCGCGCCCCACTGAAAGGTGGGCTAGCCCGCATCAGGGGCAGGGACGTTTCTTGATCGGTGTCAAACGGGTGGGGCGGGCAGCTCTGTATTCTGTGAAGCAACACTCGCGCGCCCTTGCGGATGAACGCGCGAGTTCCCATTGGGCCGAAGTTCACCGGCACTGGCGACACAATGGGATTGATGTTCCTCTCGCTGAGTCATCAGAGCCATCCCTCTCATGGTCTATCCCGTTTTTTTGACATTGCACCTGTTCGCCGCGCTGATATTCATCGGCACGGTGTTCTTCGAGGTCCTGTTTCTGGAAAGCATTCGCAAGCAATTGCCCGACAGGGTGATGATGCTGGTCGAGCAGGGGATCGGTCGTCGAGCCCGGACGCTGATGCCGTGGGTGTTGCTGGTGTTGTTCGGCGCGGGGATCGGCATGGTCTGGCAGCGCTACTTGCCCGCTCTTGCCACGCCGCTGGCGTCTTCGTTCGGCACGTTGCTGATGGTGAAAATCGTCGTTGCCGTGAGCGTGCTCCTGCATTTTCTGGTGGCCATGATTCTGTTCAAAAGCGGGCGCATGAATGCTCGTTACCTGCAATTCATCCACGGCAGCCTGTTCTGCCATATGGTCGCCATCGTCTTGCTGGCCAAGGGCATGTTTTACCTGACGTGGTGACCGATGGTCGGCCTCTGCAAGCACTTGGCTGGCGGCTTGATACAAATCAAGGAGCGATGATTGCCGATCCCGGACACTGAAGATCTGCAGCCAGTCTGGGAGACCCGTCATGCTCGATTTCTTTCACAACCCTGGCGAGCTTGTCGCTCGGTGCGATCAGGGTGTGCTCGACCCCAACTGCCATGCCGATACGCAAAAGTTTCACAACGGCATCGGCTCTCTCGATTTGCTTCGTGCCTTGCGCGTAAGCCGCCAGAAACGCCGGCCGCTCTCCCTGAACTTGCGCCTGCCTTCCAGCCTCAAGCCATCCTTTTGCACGCTTGCGGATGCCTGCGGCGAGCAGGGCGCCATCGAGCAGTACATGCGGCGTCTGGAACACGAGATCGATCTGGTCGGTTGCCACACCCATCCAGAGCAACGGGTCGAGCAATTTCACCTGGGCGGTGGAACGCCCACCATCGCCCATATTCAGCGACTGATGGGGCATTTGCGTCGCCGGTTCAACTTTCTGGCGCATGAGTCTGGCGACTACAGCGTTGAAGTGGATTTGCATCACACCGATTGGTCGACCATGGGCGTGCTGCGTGACCAGGGATTCAATCACGTCAGCATTGGTGTTCCGGACATCGACACCGAGTGCGAGATGTCCGTGGCTTGCTACCAGAATCCGGCGCCGATCCATTCACTCATCGATGCCGCGCGCACGTTTGGTTATCGCTCCATCAATGTCGATCTGGGGTTTGGCCATGCCTGGCAAACACCGGACAGTTTTGCGCTAAAGCTGACGACGATTATCGAGCTGGAGCCCGACCGCCTGATGGTGTTCGACTATGCACGGCCACCACGCCGCTATCGGCCTGTGCTCGGTGACAAGGCCAGGGCGTTGTGCAGCCAGGACGACAAAGGCGCGATGCGTCAGATCTGCTTCGAGCAATTGCTTGCAGCGGGGTATCACTACATCGGCATGGGGCAGTTTGTCCGGCCCGATGATGACCTGGCGATCGCTCAGGAGCGAGGCCGCTTGAGCCGCACCTGCGACGGTTTCACCCGTCACGGCTATTGCGACCACATCGGGTTCGGTGTGGGCGCCATCAGCCGGATCGACGATTTGTACACGCAAAATACCGACGCCGTTGAGCGCTATCAGCGTCAGCTGGACAGCGACCAACTGCCGACAGCGCGTGGTTGGCGTTTCGAGGCGGGGGAGCAGATCAGGCAAATGGTCATGGAGCGACTGGCGTGTGATCAGGAGCTGGATATCCGTGCCATCGAGCGGCGCTATGGGCTGGTGTTCCCCATGTATTTCTCATCCGTCTGGCCATTGCTGGAGCAATTGAGTCGTGACGGTTTGATTGAATTGTCAGAGCGTTTCATCAGCATCCTTCCCGCCGGCCGGCAGGAGGTGGATGCTATCTGCAGCCTGTTTGAAAAGGAGGTGGACAGTGCAAAACATTAACCCACCTGCGAGTTGATTAATCATGAAGCCTTCATTCGATTTCAATCGTGCCCTGGTCGAAAAATATGACCGGCCCGGGCCGCGCTACACCTCTTACCCGACGGCCCCGCAGTTTCATCAGGCGTTTGCCGTTGACGACTATCAGCGTGCCGCCCACGACAGCAACCAGGCCGCTGTGCCGAAACCGTTGTCGGTGTACATCCACATTCCGTTTTGCAAAAGCCTTTGTTACTACTGCGCCTGCAACAAAATCATTACCCAAAAAACCCATCGGGCCGTCGAATACCTGACCTACCTCAAGCGTGAAATCGCCATGCAGGCCGCGCTGTTCGACAACACGCGCAAGCTTACGCAGCTGCATCTGGGCGGGGGCACACCGACGTATTTGACCCAAGAACAACTGGCCGACCTGATGGACTGCCTGCATCAGGCATTCGACATGGACGACAGCGACGACCATGAGTTTTCCATCGAGGTCGACCCGCGCACCATCAGCAGCGAACAGATCCATTCGCTGCGCCAATTGGGCTTCAATCGCCTGAGCTTTGGCGTGCAGGACTTCGATCCCGACGTCCAGGCGGCGGTCAATCGCCAGCAAAGTGAAGCGCAGATTTATGCGCTGGTCGCGGCGGCGCGCGAGGCGCATTTCAAGTCGATCAGCGTCGATCTGATTTACGGCCTGCCCCTGCAAACGGTGCAGAGTTTCGACGTCACCCTCGCCAAGATCATTGCCCTGCGCCCGGACCGGATTGCTGCATACAGTTATGCGCATCTGCCGGAGATGGTGCGCGCGCAACGGCTGATTCGCCCGGAGGACATGCCACCGCCGGAGCGCAAGCTGGAGTTGCTCGAACTGACCATTCGCCGTTTGACCGAAGCCGGTTATGTCTACATCGGCATGGACCATTTCGCCTTGCCGGATGACGAGCTGGCGCTGGCCCGCGCCCATGGCACGCTGCAACGCAATTTCCAGGGGTACTCGACCCATGCCGACTGCGACTTGATCGGCCTCGGGGTGTCTTCGATCGGCAAGGTCGGCGACAGCTACAGCCAGAGCGTCAAGGAGCTTTCGCAGTACTACGCGCGCATCGATCAAGGTCTGCTGCCGGTGCATCGGGGTTATCGCCTGAGTGCTGACGACCTGTTGCGCCGCGAAGTGATCAGCGACCTGATGTGTCATGGCCGGATCGATTTCGCCAAGTTCGAAGCACGTCACGCGATCTGCTTCACCGAGTATTTCGCCGAATCATTGGCCCAACTCGGCGAGCACGTTCGCGACGGGCTCTTGCAGATTCACCGTGACGAGCTGGTGCTGTTGCCGCAAGGGCATTTGATGATGCGCAGCGCCGCGATGGCGTTTGATGCCTACTTGGGCAATCAGCAAAAAGGCCAGTTTTCGCGCACTGTTTGAGACATTCGGGCGCTCTGGAACGGGGATTGTCGGCAAGTTGATTTCAATCAAGGGACGGGGGCGCAATGCTCCCTAACATGGCCGCAGACCCTTTGAAATCAGCCCGCTCATGACAATCTCTTCGCCTTCGATACCTGGCAACCTGCGCTTCTGGAGCGTTGGTCTGGTGGTGACGGTCTTGCTGATACTCGCGATGTTCGCGGTGGTTGAGGCCAAGTCATACGGCGACATCGAGCAGCAGCGTATCGAGAAGGTCTTCCCGCAAACCGATTCGGTTTCCGCAGCGGAAGGCCCGTTCAAGGTGCGGACGATATCAGCGGCCGGCAAGGTCATCGGTTATGTCTTCCAGAGCCTGGACGTGGTGGACATTCCGGCCTACTCGGGCAAACCGATCAATACCCAGGTGATCCTCGACACCGCCGGTGTGATTCAGGATGCCTACGTCCTGGAACACCATGAGCCGATTCTGCTGATCGGTATCCCCGAAGAAAAACTCCACGGTTTCAGCGCCCGCTACACAGGGATCAAGGTCAGCCAGCGAGTGGTTGTCGGCCACTCCAGTGACCCGAGTGCGGTCACCGTGGATGCCATCGCCGGCGCAACCGTCACCGCCATGGTGGTCAATGAGGTCATCATGCGGGCCGCCCATGAAGTGGCCGTATCGCTCAAGCTGATCGAGGACAAGGGGGCAGTGGCGAGCAAGCCCGCCACCGTGCGCCAGGACTTTTTCGAGCCCGCCACCTGGGAGCAACTGAGCGGAAACGGCGCCATCCGCCGCTTGAACCTGACCCGTGGACAGGTCGATGCCGCCTTCAAAGGCACCGAGGCCGAAGGCGTCGACACGGCCGCGCCTGACCAGGTCGATGACACCTTTATCGAGCTGTACACCGCCGATCTGAACCCGCCGACCATCGGCCGCGCGCTGCTGGGTGACATTCAATACCGTGTCCTCATGCAAGAGCTCAAGCCCGGCGAGCAAGCCATTGCTGTATTGGGACGCGGCTTGTATTCGTATAAAGGCTCGGGTTACGTGCGCGGCGGGATTTTCGACCGGGTGCAATTGCGCCAGTTCGGCAATGTCATCAGCTTTCGCGACATGGACCATCAGCGCCTCTCCGACGTCTTCGCCGAGGGCATGCCCGAGTTCAATGAGATGTCGGTGTTCATTGTGCGCAAGCAGGCGGGTTTCGATCCGGGATCGCCCTGGTCCCTGGAGTTGTTGGTACGGCGTCAGACCGGTCCGGTCAGCGGCATGTTCAGCAGCTTCGAACTGTCTTATCAATTGCCCGAGCAATACCTTGAGCGCCCCGCACCGAGTGCCGAAGAACTGGCTGCCATCGAGGAAGCCAACCGGCCGATGTGGTTGACGATCTGGTATCAGAAACATTTCCAGGTCGGCGTACTCGCCACCGCGTTGCTGCTGCTGACCGCGATCCTGTTCCTGCAGGACAAGTTCACCCGCCGCCCGCATTTCCTGCACTGGCTGCGTCGCGGTTACCTGATCTTCACCGTGGTGTTCCTCGGCTGGTATGCGCTAGGGCAGCTGTCGGTGGTCAATGTCCTGACCTTTGTCCATGCGTTGTTCGAGCACTTTCGCTGGGAGCTGTTTCTCACCGACCCGCTGATTTTCATGCTGTGGGTGTTCACCGCCGCGAGCATTCTGCTGTGGGGGCGTGGGGTGTTCTGCGGCTGGTTGTGCCCGTTCGGTGCCTTGCAAGAACTGATCAACGAAGCCGCGCGCAAACTGAAAATCCCCCAATACGAATTGCCCTTCGCGGTGCATGAGCGGTTGTGGGCGATCAAGTACATCATTTTGCTGCTGCTGTTCGGTATCTCCCTGGAATCCATGTCCACCGCCGAACTGTTCGCCGAAGTGGAACCGTTCAAGACCGCCATCACCCTCAGGTTCGACCGCCAATGGTGGTTTGTCCTTTACGCGGTGGCGCTGCTGGTCATCAACATCTTCACGCGCAAAGTCTATTGCCGCTACATCTGCCCGTTGGGTGCCGCGTTGGCGATCCCGACCAAGCTGCGCCTGTTCGACTGGCTCAAGCGCCGCAAGGAATGCGGCAACCCCTGCCAGCTGTGCGCCAAAGAATGCGAGATCCAGGCGATTCACCCGGATGGCCGGATCAATGCCAACGAGTGCCACTACTGCCTCGATTGCCAGATGACTTACCACAACGAACACAAATGCCCGCCGCTGATCAACAAGCGCAAGAAGCGCGGCAAACCGGCACCTGTGGCGGCGCAACTGATACCTGTCGTGGAAGTGACCGCCCCTGAATGATGTGCCCCCTTGCGGGAGCGAGTTCTACCCGCACACCGTTTTATCCCTTCAAGGAGTACGCAGCATGACTGACACAGAATCCACAAAACCGGTGCAGGAAGAAGAGCACACCGGACTCAGCCGTCGCGGTTTTCTCGGTAGCAGCGCCGTCACCGGGGCGGTGCTGGCAGGGGCCACGACATTGGGCGGGGCGGTGTTCAGCCGCGAGTCATGGGCGGCTGCGGTCAAGGATGCGCAGGCGAAAACCCATGTCGGCCCCGGCGAGCTGGACGAATACTACGGCTTCTGGAGCGGCGGTCATCAGGGCGAAGTGCGGGTGCTGGGCGTGCCGTCGATGCGCGAGCTGATGCGTATTCCGGTGTTCAACGTCGACTCGGCCACCGGTTGGGGCCTGACCAACGAAAGCAAGCGCATCATGGGCGACAGCGCGAAGTTCCAGAACGGCGATTGCCATCACCCGCACATCTCCATGACGGACGGCAAGTACGACGGCAAGTACCTGTTCATCAACGACAAGGCCAACTCCCGTATTGCGCGCATCCGCCTGGACATCATGAAGTGCGACAAGATGCTCACGGTGCCGAACGTGCAAGCCATTCACGGCCTGCGCCTGCAAAAAGTGCCGTACACCAAGTACGTGTTCGCCAACGCCGAGTTCGTCATTCCGCACCCCAATGACGGCCACACCTTCGACCTGCAAGACAAGAACAGCTTCACCATGTTCAACGCCGTCGATGCCGAAAAAATGGAAATGGCGTTTCAGGTGATCGTCGACGGCAATCTGGACAACGCCGACATGGACTACACCGGCAAGTACGCCGCGTCCACCTGCTACAACTCGGAGAAGGCCTACGACCTCGGCGGCATGATGCGCAACGAGCGCGACTGGGTTGTGGTGTTCAACATTCCGCGCATCGAAGCCGCGATCAAGGCCGGCAAGTTCATCACCCTGGAAAACTCGAAAGTGCCGGTGGTCGACGGTCGTAAAACCGATGGCAAGGACTCCGAATTCACCCGTTACATCCCGGTGCCGAAGAACCCCCACGGCCTCAACACCTCATCCGATGGCAAGTACTTCATTGCCAACGGCAAGCTGTCGCCAACCGTATCGATGATCGCCATCGACCGCCTGGACGACCTGTTCGCCGATAAATTCAAGGACCCGCGCGAAGTCATCGCCGCCGAGCCGGAACTGGGCCTGGGCCCGTTGCACACCACCTTCGACGGTCGCGGCAACGCCTACACCACGCTGTTCATCGACAGCCAGGTGGTGAAGTGGAACATGGCGGACGCGGTACGTGCCTACAAGGGCGAGAAGGTCAATTACATCAAGCAAAAACTCGACGTGCATTACCAGCCCGGCCACAACCACGCGTCGCTGACCGAAACCAGTGAGGCGGACGGCAAGTGGCTGGTGGTGTTGTGCAAATTCTCCAAGGACCGCTTCCTGCCGACCGGGCCGCTGCACCCGGAAAACGACCAATTGATCGATATTTCCGGCGAAGAAATGAAACTGGTGCACGACGGCCCGGCGTTTGCCGAACCGCACGATTGCATCCTCGCGCGGCGGGATCAGATCAAGACGCAAAAAATCTGGAACCGTAACGACCCGTTCTTCGCCGCCACCGTGGAGCTGGCCAAGAAGGATGGCATCAACCTGGAGACCGACAACAAGGTGATCCGCGACGGCAATCATGTGCGGGTCTACATGACCTCCATGGCACCGGCGTATGGCTTGACCGAGTTCACCGTCAAGCAGGGCAACGAAGTGACCGTGACCATCACCAACATCGACCAGATCGAGGACGTGTCCCACGGTTTTGTCATGACCAACCACGGCGCGAGCATGGAGATCAGCCCGCAGCAAACCTCGTCCATCACCTTCACCGCCGACAAGGCCGGCCTGCATTGGTATTACTGCAGCTGGTTCTGCCATGCGCTGCACATGGAAATGGTCGGCCGCATGAAGGTCGAGCGGGCCTGACGGTTGAGCATCGACAGGAGCGGACCGATGACCGACATCAAGGGAAACCCGATCAAGGTGATCGCGCTTGCGCTCCTGCTGATGCCCGGCAGCGTGCTGGCGGTGCAACCCATTACCACGCTGCCATTGCGCCTTGACGCCGAGCAACGCTGGCACGTGCCGGCGGGCGAATACCGTGGCTCGTTCAGCGTCGATCAGCCGATGCAGATTGTGTGCGAGCCCGGCGCGGTGTTTCAGGCGCAAGGGCAGGGCAACGGGGTGATTGTCAGCGCACCGGACGTCGGGATCGAGGGCTGCACTTTTCTGGACTGGGGTCATGACCTCACGGCCATGAATGCGGCGGTCTTCCTCCAGCCCAAGGCCCGTGGCGCGGTGATCAAAGGCAATCGCCTGCAAGGTCAGGGTTTCGGGATCTGGGTCGATGGGACTCAGGATGCGAGCCTGATCGACAACCGCATCCAGGGCGATCCGGCGATGCGCTCACAGGATCGCGGTAACGGCATTCACCTGTATGCAGTGCATGGCGCCAGGGTCATCGGCAACCAGGTGCGCGACACCCGCGATGGCATCTACATCGACACCTCCAACGGCAACCTGCTGCAAGGCAATACCCTGGAAGACCTGCGTTACGGCGTGCATTACATGTTCGCCAACGACAACCAGCTGATCGGCAACACCACCCGCCGCACCCGCACCGGCTACGCCCTGATGCAAAGCCGCAAGCTCACGGTGATCGGCAACCGCTCCGAACAGGATCAAAACTACGGCATCCTGATGAACTACATCACCTATTCAACCTTGCGCGACAACTTCGTCACCGACGTGCGCGACGGCTCGACCGGCGACAGCATGATCAGCGGCGCCGAGGGCAAGGCGCTGTTCATCTACAACTCGCTGTTCAACCGCATCGAACACAACCACTTCGAGCACAGCGCCGTGGGCATTCACCTCACCGCCGGCTCCGAAGACAACCGCATCGCCGACAACGCGTTTGTCGGCAACCAGCGCCAGGTCAAATACGTCGCCACCCGCTTGCAGGAATGGTCGGCGGATGGCCGGGGCAATTACTGGAGCGACTATCTGGGCTGGGACCGCAACAACGATGGCCTGGGCGATATCGCCTACGAACCCAACGACAACGTCGACCGCCTGCTGTGGCTGTACCCGCAGGTGCGGCTGTTGATGAACAGCCCCGGGATTGAACTGCTGCGCTGGGTGCAACGGGCGTTTCCGGTGATGAAATCGCCGGGCGTACTTGACAGCCATCCGTTGATGAAATCCACCACGCACACCCTGACCAAGGAGCCCGTCACATGAATGTCGTCGATCTGGAAGGCGTCAGCCAGCGTTATGGGCACACCACGGTGTTGCATCAGTTGAGTCTGAGCCTGGCCGAAGGCGAAGTGCTGGGTTTGTTCGGGCACAACGGCGCGGGCAAGACCACCAGCATGAAACTGGTGCTCGGTTTGCTGCAGGCCAGCGAAGGGCAGGTCAGGGTGTTTGGGCGCTTGCCCAGTGATCCGAATGTCCGGCGTCTGCTCGGCTATTTGCCGGAGAACGTGACGTTTTATCCGCAGATGAGCGGCCTGGAAACCTTGCGTCATTTCGCGCGACTCAAAGGGGCCGCGTTCGCTCAGGTGGACGGGCTGCTGGAGGAAGTTGGCCTGGCAGGGGCGGCGCATCGACGGGTCAAGACCTACTCCAAAGGCATGCGCCAGCGCCTCGGGCTGGCGCAAGCGTTGCTCGGCGAACCACGCCTGTTGCTGCTCGACGAGCCGACGGTCGGCCTCGATCCCATCGCCACTCAAGACCTGTATCGGTTGCTCGACCGTCTGCGCAGCCAGGGCACCAGCGTCATTCTCTGTTCCCACGTTTTGCCGGGGGTCGAGGCGCATATCAATCGTGCGGCGATCCTGACCCAGGGGCGCTTGCTGGCCCTTGGCAGTCTGCGCAGCCTGCGCGAGGAAGCCGGGTTGCCGACGCTGATTCGCGCCAACGGGCTCAAGCATGCCGGCCCCTTGCAGGCCTCGTGGAACATCGCCGGGCATGTCACTCAACGTTGGGGCGTGGAAGGCCTGGAAGTGGCCGCGCTCAATGGCAGCAAACTGGGCCTGTTGCGCCAGTTGCTCAATGAGGATGAGCCGGCGGACGTGGAAATCACTCCGCCGTCCCTGGAAGACCTCTACCGCTATTACATGGGACGGGCCGCTGCGACCCGCAGTGGAGAGATTCTATGAACCCGATCTGGAACATGGCCCGCAAGGAATTCAATGACGGTTTGCGCAACCGCTGGTTGTTGGCGATCAGCCTGTTGTTCGCGGTGCTGGCCACCGGCATTGCCTGGTTGGGCGCGGCGGCGTCCGGTCAGTTGGGCTTTACCTCGGTGCCCGCGACCATCGCCAGCCTGGCCAGCCTGGCGACGTTCCTGATGCCGCTGATCGCCTTGATGCTGGCGTATGACGCCATTGTCGGCGAGGACGAAAGCGGCACCTTGCTGCTGTTGTTGACCTATCCGCTGGGGCGCGGGCACATCCTGCTCGGCAAGTTCATTGGCCATGGGTTGATCCTGGCGCTGGCGACGCTGATCGGTTTCGGCTGCGCGATGCTCGCGATCGCCGTGCTGGTGGACGACGTCGAACTGAACCTGCTGCTCTGGGCCTTCGGACGATTCATTGTGTCGTCGACGCTACTGGGCTGGGGCTTCCTGGGGCTGGCTTATGTGCTGAGCAGCGTGGCAGCCGAGAAATCCACGGCCGCCGGTTTGGCGCTGGGCGTGTGGTTCTTTTTCGTGCTGGTGTTTGACCTGGCGCTGCTCGCACTGCTGGTGCTCAGCGAAGGGCACTTCAACCCGAAAGTGCTGCCCTGGTTGCTGCTGTTCAATCCCGCCGACCTTTATCGCTTGATCAATCTTTCCGGTTTTGACGCCGTTGCCAGTACCGCTGGCGTGCTGACCTTGGGCAGCGATTTGCCTGTGCCGGGCTCGATGCTCTGGCTCTGCCTGCTGTTGTGGGTGGCGGCGCCGTTGGGTACGGCCTGGCTGCTGTTCCGTCGACGGGCGACTTGAATTCTTACTTTGGTTTTTTGGAGCACCTGATGATGAGAACGCTTGATTGGAAGACGCTGCGCAACCTGGCGGGCCTGATGGTCTGTGTGCTGCTGACGGCGTGTGACAAACCCGTGCAAGCCAGCTACAGCGATGCCCCCAGCGCCTTTCATCCCAGTGATGAGTGCCATGTCTGCGGCATGATCATCGACGGCTTCCCCGGCCCCAAGGGTGAAGTGGTCGAGCACAGCGGCATCAAGAAATTCTGCTCCACGGCGGAAATGATCGGTTGGTGGTTGCAACCGGAAAACCATCATGGCGATGCCAGGCTGTATGTCCACGACATGGAGCACAGCCCCTGGAATTCGCCGGATGACACCCAACTGATCGATGCCAAAGATGCGTATTACGTGGTCGGCACCCGGCTCAAGGGGGCGATGGGGGTGGTGTTGGCGTCGTTCTCCAGCCAGCAGGCTGCTGAAAAACTGGCCACGGAGCAGGGCGGTCGCGTGCTGCGGTTCAGCGAGATCGATCAGTCGGTGCTGCAGCAACCGGCCATGTCGCACTCGACTCATTGAGCGGTCGATCCATTGAGAAAATCTGATCGCCGTCAAGTCGGTATTTTTGCATCTGTTCAAAGATAGGGGCCCGCCAGGTCCCCAGTGCTTGGCATCGATGATGCCCAGGAGAACATGATGCAAACCGAGTTTCAGGATCGTTTGGCCGTGATCACCGGCGCCAGTTCCGGGATTGGCCTGGCCTTGTGCGCGGCGCTGTTGCCGCGTGGGGTCAGGGTGTTGGCGATGTCGCGCACCGTCGGTGACTTGCCGGCCTTGCAGCAGATCTATGGTGAACGGCTGCAATGGTGTGCCGGGGACGTTACCTGCGAGGACGATCTGCAAGGGTTGGCCCGGCGGGCGGCGACGTTGGGGCGGGTGGATTATCTGGTGCCCAACGCCGGCATTGCCGAAATGGCCGATAGCCTGGACATGCCGGCCTTTCAGCGGCAATGGGCGGTCAACGGTGCGGGTGCGTTGAACACCCTGGCGGCGTTGCGCGGTGAGTTGGCGAACCCGGCGTCGGTGGTGTTTGTCGGCAGCTTCCTGACGGGGTCGAGTTTTCCCGGTCTGGCGGCTTGCATTGCCAGTAAGGCGGCATTGGCGGCCCAGGCGCGCACGCTGGCGGTGGAATTTGCTCGTTATGATGTGCGCATCAACCTGGTTTCGCCGGGGCCGACCGCGACCTCGATGTGGGACAACCTGGGCTTGAGTGATGGTGAGCTTGATGATGTTGCTGACACGCTTGGCAAGCGTCTGTTGCCGGGGCATTTTCTTGATGCGTCTGCGGTGGCCAACGTGATTATTTTTCAGCTGTCCCAGGGGGCGCGGGGGGTTTATGGACAGGACTGGAAGGTTGATAACGGTTATACGTTGGGCTGACGGGGGGGATCGGGGTACATATCCATTTCTGCGGTAACGGCGGCTATTGGTTTCGCCCTTACGGCGAGTCCCTTTTCCAAACGCCGAAAAGGAACCAAAAGGCTTTGCCCCTGACGTACGGTGCCTCGCTAAGGCTCGGCATGCCCTCGCTCCGGTCCTGCTCCGTGGGCCCGCCGCCATCG
>NZ_CATKQM010000023.1:0-86166 GCF_949768225.1 Pseudomonas sp. IT-P44
AGCCGCCCCCGGCCATGGATGGCCGATGGCGGCGGGCCCACGGAGCAGGACCGGAGCGAGGGAATGCCGAGCCTAGGCGAGGCACCGAACGAAAGGGGCAAGAGCGCTTTGGTTACTTTCGCGCTTTTCGAAAGTGACTCGCCGTAAGGGCGAAACCAATAGCCGCCATGACCACAAAAACGGATATACACCCAAGGCCCAGAGCCCACCCACCCCAGCGAAAGAGCTGGCGCGTTTCCTGCAAGCCCCCCCGATATCGCCATAAAACGAGCACTTCCGGTGAATCCAGAAGCGCCCTGAGCGGCATTGAAGGTTTTATCCAGAAGGCCTGCAAAAGCTTGATACAGCTTGGCTGAGCCCTGTGACGAACAAGAGGGGAGACGATGAAGGCAGTTATTTTGGCGGGCGGCCTGGGCACGCGCATCAGTGAGGAGTCGCACCTCAAACCCAAGCCGATGATTGAAATCGGCGGCAAGCCAATTCTCTGGCACATCATGAAGCAGTACTCCGCTCACGGGATCCATGACTTCGTGATTTGCCTGGGCTACAAGGGCTACGCGATCAAGGACTTCTTCGCCAACTACTTCCTGCACACCTCTGACGTCACGTTCGACATGTGCAACAACCGCATGGACGTTCACCAGAACTACAGCGAGCCATGGCGCGTCACGCTCATCGATACCGGTGAAGACACCATGACTGGCGGGCGCTTGCGTCGGGCCAGCCGCTACCTGGAAAACGAAGACGCGTTCTGCTTCACCTACGGCGACGGCGTGTCCGATTTGAACATCGGTGCCCTGGTGGACTTCCACCTGTCCCACGGCAAGCTCGCCACGGTCACGGCGGTTCAGCCGCCCGGTCGTTACGGCGCACTGGAACGCGACGGTCACCTGGTCCGCGGTTTTACTGAAAAGCCGCGCGGTGACGGAGGCTGGATCAATGGTGGCTTCTTTGTGCTGTCGCCCAAGGTCCTGCCGCTGATTACCGCCGACGAGACGGTTTGGGAATCCGAGCCTTTGGTCGGCCTGGCCAGCAGCGGTCAACTGGCTGCCTACCAGCACGATGGTTTTTGGCACCCGATGGACACCCTGCGCGATAAAAACCATCTGGAGCAGTTGTGGCAGAGCGGGGAGGCCCCATGGAAGCAATGGGACTGAGCCCGGAATTCTGGCGCGGCAAGCGGGTTCTGCTGACCGGCCACACCGGTTTCAAAGGCAGTTGGCTGACGTTGTGGCTGCAAAGCCTCGGCGCGAAAGTCAGCGGGTTTTCGCTCGATCCGTCCACCGAGCCGAGCCTGTTCGAACTGGCACGTGTCCACGAAGGCATCAACGATCAGCGCGGTGACCTGCGTGACCTGGGGGCCCTGCTTGAACTGATCGCCGACACCCAACCGGAAATCGTCCTGCACCTGGCGGCCCAGCCGCTGGTGCGCGAGGGTTATCGCGATCCGCTGGGGACTTACTCCAGCAACGTCATGGGCACCCTGAACCTGCTTGAAGCGATCCGTCAGGTCGGCGGCGTGCGCGCCTGCGTGCTGGTAACCACCGACAAGGTCTACGCCAATCAGGAATGGTTGTGGCCATACCGTGAAAACGAAGCCCTCGGCGGCCACGATCCTTACAGCAGCAGCAAAGCCTGCTGCGAGTTGCTGGCGCAGTCGTATGCGGCATCGTTTTTCCCGGCTGAGAAGTATGCCGAACACGGTCTGGCCCTGGCCACGGCCCGAGCCGGCAACGTGTTGGGCGGCGGTGATTTTGCCCCTGAACGTTTGATTCCAGATGTCCTGAAAGCCTGGTCCGCCGACGAGCCGGTGACCCTGCGCTACCCGCAAGCGGTCCGCCCGTGGCAACACGCGCTGGAGCCGCTGGCCGGTTACCTGCAACTGGCCGCCGGTCTTTACGAGCGAGGCCCCGAGTTCGCCGGTGCGTGGAACTTCGGCCCGAGCGAAGCGGACATGTGCAGCGTCGGCGAAGTGGTCGAGCTGCTCGCCAACCGCTGGCCACAAGCGCGCGGATTGCGCATCGAACCGAGTGAATTGCATGAAGCAGGCCTGTTGCGCCTGGACAGCAGCCGCGCCCGCCAACTGTTGGCCTGGCAGCCGCGCTGGTCGTTGCAACAATGCCTGACCCAGACCCTCGACTGGCATCTGGCCTGGCAAAACGGCGACGACATGCGTGGCATCACGTTGGGTCAGTTGAACCTGTACCGAGGCGCGCTGTGAGCGAGTTTTCGTTGAAGGCGCTGCCGCTGACGGGCTTGTTCAGCGTGCAGCACAAACGCTTCGAAGACGATCGCGGGCACTTCGCCCGGTTGTTCTGCGAGGGCAGCCTGAGCGCCTTCGGCCAAGCGTTTTCCATTCGCCAGATCAACCATTCCTGCACCCGCGCACGCGCGAGTGTGCGTGGTCTGCATTACCAGAATGCCAACGCGCCGGAAGCCAAGCTGATCACCTGCCTGCGCGGTGAAGTCTGGGATGTGGCGGTGGATTTGCGGCCCGACTCCGCAACGTTCCTGCACTGGCACGCCGAACACCTGCGGGCCGGCGACGGTCGCAGCCTGCTCATACCTGCCGGGTTTGCCCACGGCTTCCAGACCCTGACCGACGACGCCGAATTGCTTTACCTGCACAGCGCCGACTACGCGCCGGAGCATGAAGGCGGCTTGTCGGTGAACGATCCACGGCTGGCGATTGCCTGGCCGTTGCCTGTCAATAATCTGTCAGCCAGGGACGCCAGCCATCCCTTGCTCGATGAACGTTTCGCTGGAGTGCGTCTATGAACTGCCGTGGTTGCGGTACTCCTTTGGCCTTGCCGCTGATCGACCTCGGCACCTCGCCGCCGTCGAACGCCTACGTTCGTGCCGATCAGCTGGAACAGGCTGAACAGTGGGTGCCACTCAAGGTTGCGGTATGTCAGCAGTGCTGGTTGGTGCAAACCGAGGATTACACCAGCGCCGACAGCCTGTTCGACGCTGAGTATGCGTATTTCAGTTCGTTCTCCAGCACCTGGCTGGCGCATGCCGATCGCTACGTCGCCGAGATGGTCGAGCGCTTCGGCCTGACCGCCGACAGTCGTGTGGTGGAAATCGCTGCCAACGACGGTTACCTGTTGCAGTACGTCGCCGGTCGCGGCATCCCTTGCCTGGGCGTTGAGCCAACCCGCAGCACCGCGCAAGCGGCGCGGGAAAAAGGCCTGGAGATCCGCGAGTTGTTCTTCGGCCGTCACACCGCTGCGCAATTGGTCAGCGAAGGCTGGTCCGCGGACCTGATGGCTGCCAACAACGTGTTGGCCCACGTGCCGGACATCAATGATTTCCTCGGCGGCTTTGCGACCCTGCTCAAGCCGACCGGCGTGGCGACGTTCGAGTTTCCGCAACTGCTGACGCTGATGGCCGGGCAACAGTTCGACACGCTGTATCACGAGCACTATTCCTACCTGTCCCTGACCGCCGTGCAGACATTGTGCGAACGCAACGGCCTGGAAGTGTTCGACGTCAGTCAGCTGTCGACCCACGGCGGTTCGCTGCGGGTTTTCGTCCAGCGTGCCGATGGCGTTCGTCGTGACGTGCAGCCTGCGGTTGCTCAGCAACTGCAAGCCGAAATCACCGCCGGTGTGAAAACCCCCGAGTACTACGCGACCCTCGCGCCAGCCGCCGAGGGCATCAAGCACCAATTGCTGCGCTTCTTGTTGCAGGCGAAAGCCGATGGCAAACGTGTGGTCGGTTACGGCGCCGCCGCCAAGGGCAACACGTTGCTCAACTACGCCGGGGTCAAGCCTGATCTGTTGGCCTGGGTCGCCGACGCCAATCCGCACAAACAGGGCAAGTTCTTGCCTGGCAGCCGGATTCCGGTGGTGTCGCCCGAGCGTATCGCCCTCGAACAACCCGACTACATCCTGGTTCTGCCATGGAACCTGTTGCCTGAAATCACCCAGCAATTCGCCTCGGTCAAAGAGTGGGGCGCACAGTTTGTCGTTGCCGTTCCGGAGTTGAGTATTCAATGAGCAGAATTCACTACACCAAACCGAGTGTCGGCGAACTGGAAGCCCGGTATGCCCTGGATGCCGTGCAGAACGGTTGGGGCGCGCGTTGCTACGAATACCTGACGCGTTTCGAGCACGGGTTTGCCGAGCACCTTGGTGCGACCTATGCCATCGCGACGTCGAGCTGCACCGGCGCGCTGCACATGGGGATGGCGGCGCTGGGCATCGGCGCGGGTGATGAAGTGATCCTGGGCAACACCAACTGGATCGCTTCGGCGGCACCGATCACCTATCTGGGCGCTACGCCGGTGTTTGTCGATGTTCTGCCGGATAGCTGGTGCCTGGATCCGGAGCTCGTCAGGCAGGCAATTACCCCGAAGACCAAAGCTATTCTCGCGGTCCATCTTTACGGCAACCTGTGTGACATGGACGCATTGCTGGCGATCGGTCGCGAACACGGTATCCCGGTCATCGAAGACGCCGCCGAAGCCATCGGCTCGCAGTGGCGCGGCAAGGCTGCCGGCTCGATGGGGGCGTTCGGTGCGTTTTCATTCCATGGCACCAAAACCATGACCACCGGCGAGGGCGGCATTTTCGTCACCTCGGATAAAGCCCTGTATGAGCGCGTCCTGACGTTGTCCAACCATGGTCGTGTCGCGGGCAGTACCAAACAATTCTGGCCAGAGTTCATCGGCTTCAAATACAAAATGAGCAACTTGCAGGCGGCCGTCGGCTGCGCTCAGGTTGAGCGGATCGAAGAGCTGATCGAACGCAAGCGGACGATATTCGCCAATTACGCCCGCGCGCTGTCATCGCTGCCGGGGGTTTCGCTGAACCCCGAACCTGCCCATGCCCGCAACGGTTACTGGATGCCCACGGTGGTATTCGATGCCGAGACAGGGATCCATCGCGACGAGATGATCGCCGCGTTCCAGGCCGCCGATATCGACGCCCGCGTGTTCTTCTGGCCACTGTCGTCGTTGCCCATGTTCAGCGAGCACGTAGTCGATACTCCGGTTTCGTCTGCCTTGCCGGAGCGTGCGTTCAACCTGCCGAGTTATCACGACATGACTGACGCCGATCAGGCACGGGTGGTGGATGTGGTGCGTACACTGCTGGCAAAAAGGCAATCACTGTGAAGATGTACTTGCTGGGCGCGGCCAACCCGGAAGCGGTGCGCATGCTGCACGCGGTGAAGCGCAGCACGCCGAATGTCGAGTTTGCGTTTCTGGACAATGACCCGAACAAACACGGGACACCGTTTTTTGGTGTTCCGGTCATTGGCGGTTCGGCGTTGGTCAGTGAGCTCAAGGGGCCGGACGTACGTTTCGTCAACCTGATCACCGGCAGCACCCAACTGCGCTACGAGACCACTCGCCAACTGGTCGAGGCCGGAGCAACGCTGGGCCAGTTCATCCACCCCGGCATTGACCTGACCATGACTCGCATGGGGCAGGGCAGTTATCTGCAGGAAGGCGTAATCATGCAGGCCGAGGTAACGCTGGGCGACAACACCAGCATCAGCGCCGGCAGCGTGGTGGGGCATGAAGGGCAAATCGGCCACTCGGTGTTCATGGCGCCCGGCGTATGCATCGCCGGTTGCGTGGAGATCGGCGACGGCACGTTCATCGGCACCAACGCCACGATTCTGCCGCGCTTGCGTATCGGACGCTGGGTGACCATCGGCGCCGGTGCCGTCGTCACCAAAGATGTCCCGGATTATTCAGTCGTGGCGGGCAATCCCGCCAGGATCATCAAGACCAACGTGGTGCCTTACCCCGACGGTAAGGTCTTCAACTAACCCGTTTGCCTATTTTTTTTGGAGCGTTTCAATGAATCCCCATGAGCAGTTTCGCGAAGAAGTAAAAGACAACATCGAAGGCCTGAAGAAGGACGAGGCGCTGCAAGCCGAGTCGCTGGCCTGGGTCGGCACCACGGCCAAACACAAGTACACCTACAACTTCAGCTGGATGGGCCGGCCGATCATTCAGTTCCCGCAGGACATGGTCGCCATGCAAGAAATCATCTGGAACCTGCGTCCGGATGTGATTGTTGAAACCGGCATCGCCCACGGCGGTTCGCTGGTGTTTTACGCCTCGATCCTGGAACTGATGGGCCATGGCGAAGTGCTGGGTGTCGACATCGATATCCGCCAGCACAACCGCGAAGCGATCGAAGCTCACCCGATGAGCAAACGCATCCAGATGATCCAGGGTTCGAGCATCGACACGGCCATCGTCGACCAGGTGCGCGAGCGCATCCAGGGCAAGAAAGTGCTGGTGGTCCTGGACTCCAATCACACCCACGAACACGTGCTCGAAGAGCTGCGCCTGTATGCACCGATGGTCTCGGTGGGCAGCTATTGCGTGGTCATGGACACCGTGGTCGAAGACATGCCGGAAGATGCGTTCCCGGACCGTCCATGGGGCAAGGGTGACAACCCGAAAACCGCGGTCTGGGCCTACCTGGAAGAGAACCGTGATTTCGAGATCGACCAGGCCATTCACAGCAAGCTGCTGATCACTGTCGCGCCGGATGGCTACCTGCGCCGAGTACGTTAAGCGACACCTCTATTCAAGCGTTAATCAGGCAATCGGTCTGTGGTGGGGAAGGATATGCAAGGCATTTACGGTTCTGAAAACATGCAGCCCTTGAGTGAACTGTTCACTCTGGTGCTGATTACACACAATCGCCCGACGTTCCTGCGCAGGGCATTGCAGTACTACAGCACGTTGCCTTGCAAGATCCTGGTTCTCGATTCGTCGGCCATCGCGCTCGAAGGTGCGGCGGCGGTTGCGGACACCATCGACTATCGGCATTTGCCGCAATTCGGCTACTGGGGAATCCAGGCCAAACTGGTGTACGGCGTCGAGCAGGTCACCACGCCTTACATGGTCTTCGCTTCCGACGATGATTTCCTGATGCACGGTGGCCTCACCGAGTCGGTGAACTTCCTCGAAGCCAACCCCGACTACGGTCTGTGCCATGGCTATTGCCTGATGTACCTGACCCATTCCAACTATGTGCAGTACTACCTTCGTGACAAGAAAGTAAACGAGGACTACAACGCCGAGCTCGGTCAGGATCGTGTACTCGATTACGTGAGCCAGTACATTCCGCCGTTCTATGCGGTCCATCGGACTTCGCTGCTGCGTGACTGGTATGCCGCGATGCCTGAAGGAACGATCTTCCAGTGGCAGGAGATCGGGCATGTCTACTACATGCTCGCCCGGGCCAAGGCGCGGATTCTTCCAATTCCTTACGTGGTGCGAGAGGTCAACTATGGCCGCTCGGATCACAACACCGAGATCATGACGACCCTGGCCCTCAAGGACGCCCGGTCTGTCGCCGACCGTGAGCGTTTTGCCGGCTTCCTGGCATCGCTGCCGACCGGCATCAAAGGTCTGGATGAACACCAGACCGCGCAGGTCGCGCTGCAAAGTTTTGCCGCCCTCGCCGAGAGCCTGACGAAACGCAACGCGCTGACCATCGAGCCGATTTTCGAGTCTTACTGGACGGATCCGACGATAGGGCCGAAGCGGGTCTTCGGCCCTCAGCAATACGTTGAAATGCCGTTCTATAACAGTGCCTTCTTCGACCAACTGACGCAGTGCGAATTCCTGCTTCATTCGATGCCGGCTGGACGCTTGCAACTCGAAGAAATGGAAGGCGCGTTGCTCAAGCAGGAAGCGTTGCAGCGCACCTATTCCAATGACACTCCGGCGACCATCCAGACCCGTCTGATTGAAGCCGTTGGCCTGGGAGCGTTCAACCGTCGGGTGATGCAGAAACTGGCGCAGCAGTTGTTGGATATGGATGAAGCCGCTGATGCCCGGATACTGACCGACTGGGTTGAGCGTCTGGACAGCGTGCCAACCTTCGACAGCCGTCAGTTGCTCGACACAATGCCGTCGGGACGTTTGCAAAACTGGCTGCAGGCCCGGCAACCGAACGATACCGCGGTGCGCAAAATCAACCAGCACCTGGCGGCCAGCGAAGGGGGCCCTCAGTTCGGCATTCTGCTGCTCGATCTGGACGCAGACATGGACAAGCTTCAGGTCACTCTGGACAGCCTCATGGAAAGTGCGTTCCGGGCGTTCAAGGTGGTGATCTTCACCACGGGCGACTTGCCGGCAGTCACCACGGCACAAAACACCCTGCATTTCGTCAAGGTCACGGCGGCCAATTACGTCGACAAGCTGAACCAGATCGCTCGTCAGTCGACTTCGGACTGGTTGCTGCTGGCCGAGGCGGGTGACGAGTTCACCACTGCCGGCTTCTTGCGTGCCAGCCTCGAGTTGCAAGACGCCGAGGGTTGCCGTGCGGTGGCGATGGACGAAATTCATCGCCAGGAGAATGGCACGCTGGTCGATGTGTTCCGGCCAGCCTTCAACCTCGACCTGTTGCAGAGCCTGCCGTCACTCATCGCACGGCACTGGCTGATTCGCCGCGAAGCGCTGGTGGAAGTCGGCGGTTTTGCCCGCGAGTTCGCCTCGGCGCTCGAGTTCGACCTGCTGCTGCGCCTGATCGAAACCGGTGGCCTGGCCGGCCTTGCCCATTTGGCCGAGCCGTTGCTGATCACCGCCGCTCCTGAGCCGACAGCCAACGAGCACGAGCGTCAGACGTTGGTCCGTCATCTGGTGACCCGCGGTTATCAAGCCCAGGTCAGTGCCGAAGCATCGGCTGGTTTGCGTATCGAATACCGCCATGCGGGGCGTCCGAAGGTATCGGTCATCATCCACAGCCAGGACAACCTGGAGCACTTGCAGCGCTGCCTGGTCAGTGTCTTGCAGCGCACGCGCTATCAAAACAACGAAGTTATCATTGCCGATAACCACAGCCAGTCCGCCGAGCTTCACACCTGTCTGGACAGCCTGGAACGAAACGGACGGGGCCGGATTCGTCTGGTCAAGGCTGAACAGCGTCTCAGCACGTCGGCCCTGATCAACCTCGCAGCCGGCGAGGCTCAAGGCGAATACCTGGTGCTGCTGGCGGCGGACGCCGAAGTGGTCAACGCCAACTGGATCGAGGCGCTACTCAATCAGGCCCAGCGTCCCGAAGTCGGCGTGGTCGGTGCCAAGCTCGTGGACCGCGAAGGCAGCGTGACCGGTGCCGGGTTGATTCTGGGGCTCGACGGCGGGATTGCTTCGCCCTTCATTGGTGAGAAGAAGGACGCGTCCGGCTACATGCGCAGACTGCTCGTCGAGCAGAATTACGCGGCCGTCAGCGGTGCATGCCTGATGATTCGCAAGGAAGTATTCGACGCACTCGGCGGTCTGGATCGGGAGCATTTCGATGACGTGTACGCCGATGTCGATCTGTGCCTGAAAGTCGCCGACGCCGGGTTGCTCACGGTGTGGACGCCGCAAGTGCAAGTTACCCACCCGGGCACCTTGCCGGACGCTCCCCAGGCAGTGGCGGCCCTGCGCGACAAGTGGCAGGCGCGTTTCGCGCACGACGAGGCTTACAACAACAACCTGGCCTTGACCGGCAAGGGCTTTGCCCTGAGTGAACCGGCCCCGGTGAACTGGGCGCAGTTGCTCGCATAAGCCTGACTGACAGGTACAAGGACTCAAGGCATGTTCAACGGTAAATCGATTTTCATCTCAGGCGGCACCGGCTCGTTCGGGCGCAATTTCATCCGCCGGCTGCTGGAGCAATATCAGCCGAAGCGGGTGGTGGTGTTCTCGCGCGATGAGCTCAAACAGTACGAGATGCAGCAGACGTTCAACGCGCCGTGCATGCGTTACTTCCTCGGTGATGTGCGCGATGCCGACCGTCTGCGCCAGGCCATGCGCGGCATCGATTACGTGGTGCATGCCGCGGCACTGAAACAAGTGCCGGCAGCAGAGTACAACCCGACCGAATGCATCCGCACCAACGTCAACGGCGCGGAAAATATCATTGCCGCGGCCATCGACAACGGCGTGAAAAAAGTCGTCGCGCTGTCCACCGACAAGGCTGCCAGCCCGATCAACCTGTACGGCGCGACCAAGCTGCTGTCGGACAAATTGTTCGTCGCTGCGAACAATATCGCCGGCGACCAGAACACCCGTTTTTCGGTGGTCCGTTACGGCAACGTTGCCGGTTCGCGTGGCTCGGTGGTGCCGTTTTTCAGCAAGCTGATCGCCGAGGGCGCCACGGAGCTGCCGATCACCGATGAGCGCATGACGCGTTTCTGGATCACCCTCGATCACGGTGTGCAGTTTGTGCTCGACAGCTTCGCCCGCATGCACGGTGGTGAAGTGTTTGTGCCCAAGATCCCGTCAATTCGTATCGTCGATCTGGCACTGGGCATGGCTGAACATCTGCCGCACAAGAACGTCGGCATTCGTCCGGGAGAAAAACTCCATGAGTTGATGGTGCCGCTGGACGACGCGCGGATGACCCTGGAGTTTGCTGATCACTACACCATTCAACCCTCGATTCGTTTCACCAGCGTCGACGTGGATTTTGCCGTCGACAAACTGGGCGAGCAGGGCCGGCCTGTCAGAGAAGACTTCGAGTACCGGTCCGACACCAATCCGCACTACCTGTCGGTTGGCCAGATCGCTGAACTGCACGCGAAACTGCCGGCATGATTCCCTACGGTCGGCAGAGCCTCGATCAGGCAGATATCGATGCGGTGGTCGCCGTGCTGCAGTCGGACTGG
Source organism: Pseudomonas sp. IT-P44 (assembly GCF_949768225.1). NCBI lineage: Bacteria > Pseudomonadati > Pseudomonadota > Gammaproteobacteria > Pseudomonadales > Pseudomonadaceae > Pseudomonas > Pseudomonas sp. IT-P44. The sequence continues at coordinate 10,633 of NZ_CATKQM010000023.1, forward strand.
CTCACTCAAGGGCCGACCATCGAACGCTTCGAACAGGCATTGGCGCAACGTTGCCAGGCTGATTTCGCCGTGGCGGTGTGCAATGCCACGGCGGCGTTGCACATTGCCTGCCTCGCGGCCGGACTCGGCCCGGGTGATCGGCTATGGACTACGCCGAATACGTTTCTGGCTTCGGCCAACTGTGGTCGCTATTGCGGCGCCGAGGTGGATTTTGTCGACATCGATCCACTGACGTGGAATCTCGACGCTTACGCACTGGCATCGAAGCTTGAGGCCGCCGAGCGCGCTGGCACGCTGCCGAAGGTGCTGGTGGCCGTAGCGTTTTCCGGGCAGAGCTGCGACATGCGCATGATCGCCGGGCTGGCCGAACGTTATGGTTTTACGGTGATCGAGGACGCGTCCCACGCGGTCGGTGCTTCCTATGCCGGACGCCCGGTGGGCTGCGGCGAATTTGCGGCGATGACGGTGTTCAGTTTTCACCCGGTGAAAATCATCACCAGCGCCGAAGGGGGCATGGTGTTGACCAACCGCCCTGAACTGGCCGAGCGCTTGCAGCGTCTGCGCAGCCACGGCATGACCCGCGATCCGCAACAGATGACCGAAGCCAGTCACGGCCCCTGGTACTACCAGCAGGTGGAGCTGGGCTTCAATTACCGGATCACCGATCTGCAGGCGGCACTCGGTCTGTCGCAGCTGGACAAGCTCGATGGCTTCATTGCGCGCCGCCGTGAACTGGCGGCGCGTTATGAGCGGTCGCTGGCGTACTTGCCGCTGACCTTGCCCGGCGCGCAGCCGGAGGCCGAATCGGCGTGGCATCTGTACGTGGTGCGGTTGCACACCGACCGGATCAACCTCAGTCATCGCCAGGTGTTCGAAGGCTTGCGAGCGGCCGGGGTCGGTGTGAACCTGCACTACATACCGGTGCATTTGCAGCCGTACTATCGCGACCTGGGGTTTGCCGAAGGTGACTTCCCGCAGGCCGAACGTTATTACGCCGAGGCCATCAGCCTGCCGATGTTTCCTTTGCTGAGCGATGAGCAGCAGGACTATGTGGTGGCGCAACTGCGGCGCCTGGTTCTTGAGGAGTAGTGTTGTGAGCAGCGTTGCGATCATTCCGGCCCGCGGCGGCAGCAAGCGAATCCCGCGCAAGAACCTCAAGCCGTTCGACGGCGTGCCGATGATCGTTCGTTCGATTCGCACGGCGCTGGAGTCGCAACTGTTCGACCAGGTGATCGTCAGCACCGACGATGAAGAAATCGCCGAGGTCGCGCGTGATCACGGGGCTCAGGTGCCGTTCTTGCGTCCTGCGTCGTTGGCCGACGACTTCACCGGCACCGCCGCGGTGATCGTTCATGCCTTGAATCAATTACCAGCGTTCGACTATGCCTGCTGCATCTACGCAACCGCACCGCTGTTGCAGGTAGGGTTTCTGCGTCAGGGACTTGAACTGCTGGAGCAGCATCCGGAAAAATCCTTCGCGTTTTCCGTGACCGATTTCGGCTTTCCCGTGCAGCGCGCCTTGACCCTCGACGAGCAGGGCGCGCTGACATCGTTGTACCCGGAATTCCGCAATACGCGGTCGCAGGATCTGCCCGCAGCCTTTCAGGACGCCGGCCAGTTCTACTGGGGGCGCAGCGAGGCCTGGTTGCGCGGCGACGTGTTGTTTTCCCCGGTAAGCCTGCCGGTGATCCTGCCGCGGCATCTGGTGCAGGACATCGACACCCTCGAAGACTGGACACGCGCCGAATACTTGTACGCTGCGCTGAAGGCTGGTGGTGAGTTGCAATGAGAGTGCTGATTCGCTCCGACGCGTCGCCCACCATTGGCAGCGGGCACATCGCTCGTTTGTTGCCGCTGGCCAGGGTTTTGCGCAAACAGGGCTCGCATGTTGCTTTTGCATGCCGCCAACTGCCGGGGCATCGGCTGGACATGCTGGCAGCCGAAGGCTTCGAAACCTTCGCACTGCCCGATCGTTATCCCGACGAAGACCCGCAACAAGCCATCGAATCCATGCTGCCGTGGCAGGCGGACATCGACGCGCTGGCGCACGCCTTGGAAAACCATCCGGCATTCGACTGGATCATCGTCGACCACTATGGGCTCGATCATCACTGGCAGACGGCGGCTCGGCGCTGGGCGCCACGGATCGCTGCGGTGGACGACCTCGCCACTCGCCAGTACGCCGTCGACCTGCTGCTCAACCAGAACCTGTCGGGTACACCAGAGGCTTATGGTTCGCTGCTTGAGCCTGGTTGCCAGACGTTGTTCGGCCCGCGATTCGCGATGCTGCGCGATGAGTTCTGCTGCCCGGCAATTGCGATCAAGCCCCAGGTAAAACGGGTGCTGGTCAATTTCGGCGGTTTCGATGCGGCGATGCAGACTTATCACGCGATGTTGGCGATGGCCGATTTCCATGCGCTGGAAGTTGATTTCGTGGCCGGTGCCGATAACCCGGCATGGGACAAGATGGTGGCCATGGCGGCGAGTCATCCCAACTGGCGCTTGCACAGTTTTGTCAGCGACTTCTACCGCTTGATGATCGAGGCCGACCTGTTCGTCGGCGCCGGTGGGGGAACCAGTTGGGAGCGGGCGGCCTTGGGGTTGCCGACGATTTGCATTGCGGTCTCGAATAATCAGCAGGCCAACGGCGAGGTCATGGCGGCCTCGGGCGCCCATGTGTACCTGGGACCCCGTGAGCAGGTGAGCGTCGAACAATTGCGTCAGGCCATCGGTTTTGTCGCGGGCAATCCTGGGATACGCCAGAGTCTGGCCGAGCATTCGCGCCAGTTGGTCGATGGTCGGGGCGCACAGCGGGTGGCGGCCGCCCTGGCCGGCGCGGTGTTGCTGATCCGCCCCGCGACCACCGACGATGCACAGCTACTGTTCGACGGGCGTAATGCCGAAGCGGTACGGCGCTGGTCGCAGGAGACCGGGGTGATCGAATGGTCGTCGCATCAAAACTGGCTGGCCGCCAGTTTGAACAATGCACAGCGTCTGCTGCTGATCGCCGAGGCCGATGACGGCCCGGTGGGCGTGTTGCGTTATGACTTGAGCGAATTTGAAGCTGTAGTCTCGATTTATCTGTTTGAAGATCGCATCGGCCTGGGCTGGGGCAGGGCGCTGTTGGCTCGGGGCGAGGCTTTCGTGACCACCCATTGGCCGCAACTGCGGACTATCACCGCTCAAGTCGTGCCAGATAACCAGCCGTCGCTGAAGGTTTTTCGCGAAGCCGGTTTCACTCAGAATGCTTGCGCGTTCACGCGCGTATTAAAGGATCACTGCAATGACTAGCTTCAAAATTGGCGACCGCTTGATCGGGGCCGATGCGCCGCCGTTCATCATCGCCGAGATGAGTGGCAACCATAACCAGTCATTGGACATGGCCCTGCAAATCGTCGATGCCGCAGCCAAGGCGGGTGCGCACGCCTTGAAGCTGCAAACCTACACAGCCGACACCATGACCCTGGACCTGTCCGAGGGCGAGTTCTTCATCAAGGACCCGAACAGTCTGTGGGCCGGATCGTCCTTGTACGCGCTCTACGAAAAAGCGCATACGCCGTGGGAGTGGCACGCGCCGATTTTCGCCCGCGCCAAGGCGCTGGGGATGCTCGCGTTTTCCACGCCGTTTGATGACACCGCAGTGGACTTCCTCGAAAGTCTCGACGTGCCGGCCTACAAGATCGCCAGTTTCGAGAATACGGACCTGCCGTTGATTCGTCGGGTCGCTGCGACCGGCAAGCCATTGATTATTTCTACCGGCATGGCCAGCATCGCTGAACTCGACGAAACCGTACGTGCCGCCCGCGAAGCCGGTTGCAAGGATCTGGTGTTGCTCAAGTGCACCAGCACCTACCCGGCGACGCCCGCCAACAGCAACGTGCGGACGATTCCTCATTTGCGCGAATTGTTTGGCTGTGAAGTCGGGCTGTCTGACCACTCGATGGGCGTCGGTGTGTCTGTGGCCGCGGTGGCTCTCGGGGCGACGGTGGTGGAAAAGCACTTCACCCTCGACCGCAGTGCCGGTGGCGTGGACGCGAGTTTTTCGCTGGAGCCGGCGGAGCTCGCCAGCCTGGTGATAGAAACCGAACGCGCGTGGCAGGCCATGGGGCATGTGCATTACGGTGTGACGGACGCCGAGCGCAAGTCTCTGATGTACCGCCGCTCGCTCTACGTGACTCAGGACATGGCTGCCGGCGAGCCCTTTTCTGTCGCTAATCTGCGAGCCATTCGTCCGGGGCTGGGGTTGGCTCCAAAACACGCGGAAACCCTTCTGGGCCGCCGTGCCCGTAAGGCTATCCCGCGCGGAACGCCGCTGGACTGGTCGTTGGTCGAATAACCCCTTATGGTGCCGATTCGGCAAAATAGAGTGACCTGCGAGTCATAACGCGCATCTTCACTGTATTGTATTAATCGGGAAGGTGGCGCCTGGCCTGTTTTTGGCCCAGTGATAGCCTTTTATTCTTCCCGCTGTCGCCTCAATGAGGCGGCGTTTTTCTCCGTTTGTCGGCGCCCCTCGAATCATTACGAGCGGTGGTATTGGGCTGTTTATTATTGGGAAGCCGTAATGATTGGCATAAAAAGCATTGCGAGCTACGTTCCTGTAGCCGGCGTGGACAATTACGCACAAGGTGCAAAATTCGAAAAGGATGAAGAATTCATCCTGGGCAAGATCGGTTCGGCCTTCCTGCCGCGCAAAGACGCTGGTCAGGAAACCTCGGACCTGTGTGTCGAAGCAGCCAATGCGCTGTTCGCCAACAATCCGGACTTGAAACGTGAAGACATCGACGTACTGATCGTCGTCACGCAGAACGGCGACGAAGAAGGCCTGCCGCACACCGCCGCCATCGTTCAGGACAAACTGGGCCTGCCGACCACCGTCGCCGCGTTCGATATTTCCCTGGGCTGCTCGGGCTACGTCTACGGCATCTACGCCATCAAGGGTTTCATGGAAGCCGCAGGCTTGAAGAATGGCCTGCTGATCACCGCAGATCCGTACTCGAAGATCGTCGACCCGGAAGACCGCAACACCACCATGCTGTTTGGCGATGCCGCCACTGCAACCTGGATGGGCGAAAACGCGCCATGGCAACTGGGCAAGGCCAAGTTCGGCACCGACGGTTCCGGTGCGCCGCACCTGAAGGTGACCGACGGGGTGTTCTTCATGAACGGCCGTCAGGTGTTCAACTTCGCGCTGCTGAAAGTCCCGGCGCACTTGCACGAACTGCTGACCGATTCGCAGCTGACCGCTGACGATATCGATGCGTTCTGCATTCACCAGGGCAGTGCCGCGATTGTCGACGCTGTGGCTCGACGCTTCGAAGGCGAGCCGGAGAAGTTCATCAAGGACATGGTCGAAACCGGCAACACCGTTTCGTCGAGTATCCCGTTGCTGCTGGAGAAACACGTACTGGACTCCACCTGGAAACGTGTGGCGTTGAGCGGTTTCGGCGTTGGTTTGTCATGGGGCTCGGCGATTATCTATCGCCCTTGATCCTTCAAAAGCCAGGCATAAAAATAGCGTTCAAGGTGTAACCTTGAGCGCTATTTTTTTTTTGCCCGAATGAAAAGCGAGGCTCCATGAGCGAGTTGTTTGAGCGCAACGGCGAGTTGATTCAGCGGCGTTGGCCCAAGGTCTGGCATCGACTGTCGGTGGAGAACAGCACCGAGTTGCGCGCTGATCTGGTGGATGGCCAGGGCTCGACATTGAGCATCAATGGCATTCAGTTGACCAGTCGCCATGACCGCACTCGCGAAGCGTTGATTCAGGCCGGCAGCCTGCCCGTCGACAGTCCGGTGGTGCATGTCTATGGCACCGGGCTGGGGGATTTGCAGCTGCAATTGCTGGAGCGAACCGGGCTTGAACGGTTGTACGTGCACATTCTGAACGGCGCGGTGTTTTCCCTGGTGCTGCAACTGCTCGATCAACAGTCGTGGCTCGCCGATTCACGAGTGGTGCTGCTGTACGCCGGCGATCTGGCGGAAATCCAGTTGCCGTACTTCGCGCTGCCTTCGGAGCTGGTGCTGGCGGACGACTACAACGCCAAGATCCGCGACCGGCTGATCAGCGAAACCCATTTGACCTTCAACAATCGCGAGTTCAATGCCGACAATCCGGAGATTGCCGAGCGTTTGCAGGCGAGTGTCGAGCGTGTTCGCGCCGATGCCGATGCTGCGGAGCTGTTTGCCACCTGTTCCGGCAGGGAAGTGTTTGTCATTGCCACCGGACCCAGCCTGGAACAGCACTTCGACACGCTGCGCGCGGTACGCGAACAGGCGCAGCGGCCGTTGTTCATTTGCGTCGATACGGCCTACCGACCGCTTATCGAGCATGGGATCAAGCCGGATGTAGTGGTCACGATTGATCAGCGTATCTCGACGCGACATTTGCCGTGCGATGCCACGCGCGATATCACGCTGGTCTACATGCCCATGGTTGATCCAGAGGTCTTGGGAGGCTGGCAGGGCAAGCGTTACGTGGCCTATTCCGCCAGCCCTGTCTATAGGGACATGCGCGAGCAGTTGCCCAAGGCCCAACTGTTTGTCGGTGGCAGTGTGATTCACCCGGCGGTGGACCTGGCGGTACACATGGGGGCCAGCCAGATCACGCTGTTCGGCGCCGATTTTGCTTTTCCGAACAACAAGACCCACGCCGGCTGGAATGACGGTGACCTTGGGCCGAACGTGGGCGCCGCCCGGCACTGGGTGCTCGATGGCCACGGTCAGCGAGTCAAGACGCAGCTCAATTTCCGCAGTTACTTGTGCGAGCTGGAACGGTACATCGCCGGGCATCCTCAGATGGCTTTCTATAACAGCAGTCGGGCAGGGGCGATGATCGTCGGCACGACGTTTCATCCGGAGCTCACGCGATGACTGAATCCTCCCTGATTGCCCAAGCGCTGCAGTGTTCTGTTTTGTTCCGTCTGGGGCGAGATGTCGAAGCGGCGCTGCTCATGGTCCAGATTTGCAGTGATGTGCAATCCGCAATGGGGCACGAGACTGTCGAGATCCAATCCCGCTGGACGGCGTTGCTCACCGACATGCAGGCCTGTCAGGAGGCGCAGGACTGGTTGGCGCTGGCCGATTATCTTGATTATGAGTTGCCCCAATTGCTGGAAGCGACCACGGCCGGTCAAGGCTTTTGACAATGTGCCGGTACAGGCGAGTCCTCGCTGTCCCGTTACCGGCATTTCCCTGACGTCACTTTTTTGGATTGGCTTGCCGCCAAGCCCTTGTTTTATGGGGGGTGGCAGTGTGATGGCAAATTTTTTTCAAAATGGCCTAAAGCAACCTGCATTCGCGACGATAACTATTACGAAGGTTCTCTAGGCCATACCCGGCGGTTGCCAGGGCCGGAAGCCGCAGTACCCAACCAACGAGGAATTCGTCATGGCTTTGACAGTAAACACCAACACTACGTCGCTGAACGTTCAGAAGAACCTGAACCGTGCTTCCGACGCGCTTTCGACTTCGATGACTCGCCTGTCTTCCGGCCTGAAAATCAACAGCGCCAAAGACGACGCCGCCGGCCTGCAAATCGCTAACCGTATGACCTCGCAGATCCGTGGTCAGACCATGGCTATCAAAAACGCCAACGACGGTGTTTCGATCGCTCAGACCGCTGAAGGCGCTCTGCAAGAGTCGACCAACATTCTGCAACGTATGCGTGAAATTGCACTGCAATCGCGAAACGACTCCAACGGCACTGCTGACCGTACCGCTCTGGACAAAGAATACCAACAGTCGGTTGCAGAACTGACCCGTATTGCTCAGTCCACCAACCTGAACGGCAAAGCGCTGATCGACGGTACTGCTGGCGCAATGGAATTCCAGGTAGGTTCGAACACTACTTCCGACAACCAGATCACTCTGACCCTGTCGACCAGCTTCGACGCCAGCGCCCTGGGCATGACCGGTACTACCATCTCCGGTACTTCCAACTCGGGTAACCACAACTCTGTATTGTCCGCGATCTCGGCCATCAACATTGCCCTGGACAAAATCAACTCCACTCGTGCTGACCTCGGTGCTGCTCAGAACCGTTTCTCCACCACGATCTCCAACCTGCAGAACATCAACGAAAACGCCAGTGCTGCACTGAGCCGCGTACAAGATACCGACTTCGCTGCTGAAACTGCACAGCTGACCAAGCAAAACACCCTGCAACAAGCTTCCACTTCGGTTCTGGCCCAGGCCAACCAACTGCCATCCGCTGTACTGAAACTGCTTCAGTAATAGCTGGGTAAGTTTTGGCGGGGGAGTGCGCACGCGCGCTCTCTCGCTTTTTCAATTTAAGAGGTGATGGACATGGATATGAGCGTGAAGCTGAACTTGTCTTATCCTGCCGCGAAGCCGGCGACGACTGTTGCTGAACAATCGGTGGAAAAGCCTCGAGCCGATGCTGCCACCGTGGCAACGGTCAAGGATGAATCAAAAGACGCGCAAAGCGAGCAGGACAAACTGAAGATGGCCGTTCAGGAAATCGAAAAGTTCGTTCAATCGATCAAGCGCAATCTGGAGTTCTCGATCGATGAACCTTCAGGCAAGGTTATCGTTAAAGTGATCGCCAGTGAGTCGGGTGAAGTGGTTCGCCAGATCCCCAACGAAGAAGTGCTCAAACTGGCCAATAGTTTGAATGATGCAAGCAGCCTGTTGTTCAGCGCTAAAGTCTGACAGCTGGCACGAATTTTGTTGCTATGTTCTTTTGGGCGTTGTAATGGTCAAAAGGCCGGCGACACACTGAAGGGAGTCCCACATGGCAAGTCCAATTCTACCGGGTCTGGGGTTAGGCTCCGGCCTTGACACCACGGCTATCGTCAAAGCTTTGGTTGATGCTGATAAATCGGCCAAGCAAACCCAGATCAACCGGCAGACGAACACCAATACATCGCAGATTTCCGGTGTCGGGACCCTCAAGAGTGTGTTGGCGAATTTCCAGGCCGCGATCAAAAACCTTGGTGATACCAAGACCCCTCAGTTCCTGGGTTACAACGCCACGAGTTCCGATCCCAAAGTGCTGACCTCTGTCGCCAGCAACTCGGCGGTCAACGGCACGTATGTCATCAAGGTCAACAACCTTGCGACATCTTCGAAAGTGGCGACCGCTGCGTTTGCCCTTGGCCCTACCAGTGCCATTCAGGACGGTACGCTCAATATCACTCAAAATGGCATTGCCCGACCGGTCACCATTCCTCCTGGCGCTACGTTGCAGACGGTGCGGGATGCGATCAACACCCAGCAAGGCGCCAATGGCTTCAGTGCCAACATTGTCACTGACTCCTTCGGTTCGCGTCTGGTCCTGGGGTCTACCGCGACCGGTTTGAATTCCGATATCACGCTCAGTGGTATTCCGGGCCTGGAAATTACCGCGGGCCAGAAAATGGGTCCCACGCCTGATGGGACTTCGGCGGGTGCCATCGGCGAACTCGCTGCGAATGCCAGCTTTACGGTTGACGGGCTGGCTATCTCCAGCAAATCCAACACCGTGGATAGCGCCATTTCCGGCCTGACACTGAATCTGGTGACGACGGGTACTTCCACTGTGACGGTCGGGCCGAACAGTGACGGTTTGAAAAAATCGATCCAGGCCTTTGTCGACGCTTTCAACCAGGTGGTCAGCACCGTCAGTACGCTGAGCAAGCCTTCCCTGGATAAAGATGGCAAGCCAACCATTCCCGCGGCATTGACCGGTGACTCGCTGGGTCGCAGTGTTCTGGCGTCGATCCGTGAACCGTTGGCAAGTACCGGTGCTGGCGACAAACTGACCGTGCTTTCGCAGTTGGGTATTACCACTAACCAGAAAACCGGTGCGCTCGATTTTGACAGCACCAAGTTCTCTGCGGCGATGGATACGCAGAAACTGGGTGGTGAAATTCAGAAGCTGTTCCTGGGTGATCCTGCGGCGACCGGCGATGCGGCCAAGGGGCTGCTGGAGCGAATGAATTCGGCGATTACGCCTTATACCGTGACTGGCAACGAAGGCATCCTTGATGCGCGTTCGGCCAGCCTGGCGAAGGTTAAAACCAACCTGGCCAGCCAGCAGGAGGCATTGGATCGTCGAGTCGCGACTCTGACAACCGTGCTGACCAAGAAGTACAACGACATGGACACTCTTGTCGGCAAGCTCAAGGCAACGGCGAGCAACATTACCTCGATGTTTGAGGCGATGAACGCACAGAAAAAAGGCTGATAGCGCGTAGGCGCCAAAAGCCCGGCAGCGAATTCCGCTTGTCGGGCTTTTTTTGTTTCGATCTAAAGATTTTTGACGCGGTGTCGATACACTGGCTATACGAATCACAAAGTTTTGATGAGGTACAGCATGAACCCGATGTTAGCCCTTCGGCAGTACCAGAAGATTGGTGCTCAGGCCCAGACTTCCGAAGCCAGCCCCCATCGCCTGGTGCAAATGCTCATGGAAGGTGGGCTGGATCGCATCGCTCAGGCCAAGGGTGCCATGGAACGCAAGGATATTCCCAACAAAGGCATTTTCATCGGCAAGGCGATCGCGATCGTCGGTGGCTTGCGTGAAGGCCTGGACCTGGAAAATTCGATTGAGTCTGTGGGTGAGCTGGACAAGCTGTACACCTACATGATGAAGCGCCTGGCAGAAGCCAACGTCAAAACCGATCCAAAGATTCTCGACGAAGTCGCCGATTTGCTTCGCACAGTCAAAGAAGGCTGGGATGCTATCGCCGCGCCGGGTCCGCAGTTTTAAGGAGATCACCATGAGTCTTGTATTGCAGCGTATCGAACACACTCGTGATGCCCTCGTCGGTGCCTTGGCCGAGCGCAATTGGGAAGCCATCGGTGAGTTGGATCTGGCTTGTCGTTCCTGCATGGAAGACGTCTTGAGTGAAGCTTCGGTAGACGAGGCCGCCTTGCGCGACAATCTTGAGGAGTTGCTGGGGGTGTACAAGCAGCTTCTGGAGGCGGCGACAGGTGAGCGACAAGCAATAGTTGATGAGATGTCGCAGATCCATCAAGCACAGAACGCTGCAAAGGTTTACCATCTGTTTGGTTAATTAATCCTCAGTTAATCCAAACATAGTGCGCCATAAATTTGACTGTGCACGGTTTTTTGACTTAACTAGTGGCTGGTTCCAGATTTCAGGCGTCTACAGGCATAACGTGTCTGCAAGCGTCTAGCTTGCCCCATCATTTCGGGCATTGAGTTGACTAGGGAAGTTGCTATTGCATGTGGCGTGAAACCAAAATTCTGCTGATTGATGACGATAGCGTCCGCCGCCGCGACCTGGCGGTGATTTTAAATTTTCTTGGCGAAGAAAATTTACCCTGCGGTAGCCATGACTGGCAGCAGGCTGTCGGCTCTTTGTCATCAAGTCGTGAAGTGATCTGTGTCCTCATCGGGACGGTCAATGCTCCTGGTGCACTTCCGGGCTTGTTAAAGACACTCTCTACCTGGGATGAGTTCCTTCCGGTTTTGTTAATGGGCGATAATTCTTCCGTTGACTTGCCAGAAGACCAGCGTCGCCGAGTGCTTTCGACCCTCGAAATGCCACCCAGCTACAGCAAACTGCTCGATTCGCTGCACCGTGCCCAGGTCTATCGAGAGATGTACGACCAGGCCCGCGAGCGCGGTCGTCATCGCGAGCCCAACCTTTTCCGCAGTCTTGTCGGCACCAGCCGGGCGATTCAACACGTCCGTCAGATGATGCAGCAAGTTGCCGACACGGACGCCAGTGTGCTGATCCTCGGCGAGTCGGGGACTGGCAAGGAAGTGGTCGCGCGCAACCTGCACTACCATTCCAAGCGTCGTGACGCGCCGTTCGTCCCGGTCAACTGCGGGGCGATCCCGGCCGAGTTGCTGGAAAGCGAATTGTTCGGCCATGAGAAGGGCGCGTTCACCGGGGCGATCACCAGTCGCGCCGGGCGCTTTGAGCTGGCCAACGGCGGCACGCTGTTCCTCGACGAAATCGGCGACATGCCGCTTCCGATGCAGGTCAAGCTGCTGCGCGTGCTGCAGGAGCGCACTTTCGAACGCGTGGGCAGCAACAAGACCCAAAGCGTCGATGTGCGCATCATCGCGGCGACTCACAAGAATCTCGAAAGCATGATCGAGATCGGCACTTTCCGCGAAGACTTGTACTACCGCCTGAACGTGTTCCCGATCGAGATGGCACCGCTGCGCGAACGTGTCGAAGACATTCCGCTGCTGATGAACGAGTTGATCTCGCGCATGGAGCACGAGAAGCGCGGTTCGATCCGTTTCAACTCCGCAGCGATCATGTCGCTGTGCCGTCACGGCTGGCCGGGCAACGTTCGCGAACTGGCCAACCTGGTGGAGCGCATGGCGATCATGCACCCGTACGGGGTGATCGGTGTGGTCGAGTTGCCGAAGAAATTCCGCTACGTCGATGACGAAGACGAGCAACTGGTCGATAGCCTGCGCAGCGATCTTGAAGAGCGCGTGGCCATCAACGGTCACACTCCGGACTTCACCGCCAACGCCATGCTGCCGCCGGAAGGCCTGGACCTGAAAGACTACCTCGGTGGTCTGGAACAGGGCCTGATCCAGCAGGCGCTGGATGATGCCAATGGCATCGTGGCGCGCGCTGCCGAGCGGTTGCGGATCCGTCGTACCACGCTGGTAGAGAAGATGCGCAAGTACGGTATGAGCCGTCGCGATGGTGATGAACAGGCGGATGATTGACGCCTGTTTTTCAAGTCGTTCATTTGTAGGCGGTTTTTTTTAGGCACGGGTATTGCTACATCCCTCGCAACGTTCCGTTTAACTGACGGTCAGCCAAGCGAGAGAGCCCGATGCCCCAAGCCGCCCAGATGTCTCCTGTCCCTGATGCTTCGGGACAAACGTCGTCCGTAGAGCAGGCAAGCCGGCTTGGCCTTGAGCAGGCTTTCGCGTTGTTCAACCAGATGTCCAGCCAGTTGACCGACTCCTACAGCATGCTTGAAGCCCGGGTCACCGAGCTCAAGGGTGAGCTGGCGGTGGTCAGCGCTCAGCGCATGCAGGAACTGGCGGAAAAAGAACGCCTGGCCAACCGTCTGCAAAACCTCCTCGATCTATTGCCCGGCGGCGTTATCGTCATCGACGCTCAGGGCATCGTGCGTGAAGCCAACCCCGCTGCTTGTGAGTTGCTCGGCCTGCCTCTCGAAGGCGAGCTGTGGCGTCATGTCATTGCCCGATGCTTCGCGCCGCGCGAAGACGACGGCCACGAAATCTCGCTCAAGGACGGTCGGCGTCTGTCGATCGCCACCCGCTCGCTGGATGCCGAGCCCGGCCAGTTGGTGTTGCTCAACGACCTGACCGAAACCCGTCATCTGCAAGATCAACTGGCTCGCCACGAACGCCTGTCTTCCCTCGGTCGAATGGTCGCGTCGCTGGCTCACCAGATTCGTACGCCGTTGTCCGCCGCATTGCTTTACGCCAGTCATTTGACCGAGCAAGAACTGCCGGTTGCCACGCAGCAACGTTTTGCCGGGCGCCTTAAAGAGCGTTTGCATGAGCTGGAGCATCAAGTGCGCGACATGCTGGTGTTCGCTCGTGGCGAGCTGCCGCTGACCGATCGCGTTACGCCGAAAATGCTGATGCAATCCTTGCAGGCAGCGGCGCTGACCCATGTGCAGGATTTGCCGGTTCGCTGGCAGTGCGACAGTCATGCGGGTGAGTTGCTGTGCAATCGCGACACGTTGGTCGGGGCGATTCTCAATCTGATCGAGAACGCGATCCAGGCCAGTGCCGGCGACGTTCGCTTGAAAGTCCATCTCTACACCCGTGACAACAACCTGCGTGTCTGCGTCAGTGACAGCGGCAGCGGCATCGATACGAAAGTGTTGGCGCGTTTGGGTGAGCCATTTTTTACCACTAAAACCACCGGGACCGGCCTTGGCCTGACCGTGGTCAAGGCCGTGGCTCGTGCCCATCAGGGAGAATTGCAGCTGCACTCGCGGTTGGGTCGCGGCACCTGCGCGCAGGTGATTCTGCCGCTGTTTTCTGATGAAAAGCGCAGTGCTCAGGGAGTGGAGTGAACGACATGGGGATCAAGGTTTTACTGGTCGAGGATGACCGCGCATTACGCGAAGCACTGACCGATACGCTGTTGCTCGCAGGGCATGACTACACAGCCGTGGGGTCGGCCGAAGAAGCGCTGGACGCCGTCGGAGTCGAGGCGTTCAACCTGGTGCTCAGTGACGTCAACATGCCGGGCATGGACGGCCATCAACTGCTCGGATTGCTGCGCGCTCGCCAGCCGCAGTTGCCGGTGCTGCTGATGACGGCGCACGGCGCCGTAGAGCGCGCGGTCGATGCGATGCGTCAGGGCGCGGCGGATTATCTGGTCAAGCCGTTCGAGCCCAAGGCTTTGCTGGATCTGGTTGCGCGGCATGCGCTGGGCAGCCTCGGCGCTGCCGACAGCGAGGGGCCTGTAGCGTTCGAGCCGGCCAGTGCGCAGTTGCTGGAATTGGCCGCACGGGTGGCGCGCAGTGATTCGACGGTGTTGATCTCCGGTGAGTCCGGGACCGGTAAAGAAGTGCTGGCGCGTTACATCCATCAGCATTCTCATCGCGCCAGCCAGCCGTTCATTGCGATCAATTGCGCGGCGATTCCCGACAACATGCTCGAGGCAACGCTGTTCGGTCACGAAAAGGGTTCGTTCACTGGCGCCATCGCGGCGCAGGCCGGCAAGTTCGAACAGGCCGACGGCGGAACCATTCTGCTCGACGAAATTTCCGAAATGCCCCTGGGGCTTCAAGCCAAGTTGCTGCGCGTGTTGCAGGAGCGCGAAGTCGAGCGGGTCGGCGCGCGCAAGCCGATCACGCTGGATATTCGGGTCGTCGCCACCACCAACCGTGACCTTGCGGGTGAAGTGGCAGCAGGGCGTTTCCGCGAAGACCTTTACTATCGCCTGTCCGTATTTCCGTTGGCCTGGCGTCCGTTGCGCGAACGCACCGCCGACATCCTGCCGCTGGCCGAGCGACTGCTGACCAAGCACGTCAATAAAATGAAGCATGCAGCGGCGCGACTGTCGCCCGAGGCGCAGGCGTGCCTGATCGGCTATCCGTGGCCGGGCAATGTGCGGGAGCTGGATAACGCGATTCAGCGTGCATTGATCCTGCAGCAGGGCGGTGTGATCCAGCCGCAGGATTTCTGCCTGGCCGGGCCGGTCGCCTGTGCGCCGTTGCCGGTATTGACCGCCGTGCCGGTGCGGGTTGCTGACGTGGAGTCCGAGTCTGCCGGTGCGTTGGGTGATGACCTGCGTCGCCGCGAATTCCAGATGATCATCGATACCTTGCGCTCTGAGCGGGGGCGTCGCAAGGAAGCGGCAGAGCGTCTGGGCATCAGCCCTCGCACCCTGCGCTACAAACTGGCGCAAATGCGTGATGCCGGAATGGATGTGGAAGCGTACCTGTTCGCCACCTGATTTTACTTTGTGGGAGTGAGCCCGCTCGCGATGGAGCCAGGAGCGACGCGTTATCGTTCACGACCATCGCGAGCAGGCTCGCTCCTGCAGAAGTTTGTGAGCTGATAAAGGGCTTTTGTTCTGGGCGGCCACGGAGATGGCACCCTTGTTGCTAACACCTCACTACCCGCCGAGTGAGTGTCAAAAAATTGCGGGTCGTCAATGAGAGTAGACCATGAGCCAAGGTATTGAATTCAATCGGTTGATGCTGGACATGCGTTCCATGCAAATGGATGCCATGTCTGCGCCGAAATCGACTGCCGCCGTCCCTGAATTGAGCGGCAGCAGCTTTTCCGACATGCTCGGTCAGGCCGTCAATAAAGTGAGCGACACCCAGCAGGCTTCCAGTCAGTTGGCCAGTGCCTTCGAGATCGGCAAGAGTGGTGTCGACCTGACGGACGTGATGATTTCCTCGCAGAAGGCCAGCGTGTCTTTCCAGGCGTTGACCCAAGTGCGTAACAAGCTGGTTCAGGCATACCAAGACATCATGCAGATGCCGGTTTAAGGACGAGATTGAGTCATGGCAGAAGCAGTCGCCGATAATGTTCCGGCCAAGGCCACACCGATAGACGGCAAACCGCCGCTGTTCGGCTTGTCCTTCCTGGAAAACCTCTCCGAGATGACCATGTTGCGTCAGGTGGGCCTGTTGGTCGGCCTGGCTGCGAGCGTGGCGATTGGCTTCGCCGTGGTGTTGTGGTCCCAACAGCCGGACTACCGGCCTCTGTACGGCAGCCTTGCCGGTATGGACGCCAAGCAAGTCATGGATACCCTGGCTGCCGCAGACATTCCCTATACCGTTGAACCGAACTCCGGTGCCTTGCTGGTCAAGGCCGATGACCTGTCCCGTGCGCGACTGAAGCTCGCGGGCGCTGGTGTCACTCCCAGCGACGGCAACATCGGTTTCGAGATTCTCGACAAGGATCAGGGACTCGGCACCAGCCAGTTCATGGAAGCGACCCGTTATCGTCGCGGCCTCGAAGGCGAACTGGCCCGGACCATCTCCAGCCTGAACAACGTCAAGGGTGCCCGCGTGCATCTGGCGATTCCGAAAAGCTCGGTGTTCGTGCGCGACGAGCGCAAGCCGAGTGCTTCGGTGCTGGTTGAGCTGTATTCCGGTCGTTCGCTGGAGCCGGGTCAGGTGGTGGCGATCATCAACCTGGTCGCGACCAGCGTTCCAGAACTCAGCAAATCGCAGATCACCGTCGTCGACCAGAAGGGCAATCTGCTCTCGGATCAGGCGGAGAACTCCGAGTTGACCATGGCCGGCAAGCAATTCGATTACAGCCGTCGCATGGAAAGCATGCTCACTCAGCGCGTGCACAACATCCTGCAACCGGTGCTGGGCAACGACCGCTATAAAGCCGAAGTCTCGGCGGACGTGGATTTCAGTGCTGTCGAGTCGACCTCCGAGCAATTCAACCCGGATCAGCCGGCGTTGCGCAGCGAGCAGTCGGTCAACGAGCAACGCACCGCCAGCAATGGCCCGCAAGGCGTACCGGGTGCTCTGAGCAACCAGCCGCCATCGCCTGCCTCGGCGCCGCAAACCACCGGTGGCGCTACCGCGTCGGCCGGCATGGTGCAGCCAGGCCAGCCACTGCTGGATGCCAACGGTCAGCAAATCATGGACCCGGCCACCGGCCAACCGATGCTGGCACCGTACCCGGCGGACAAGCGTCAACAATCCACCAAGAACTTCGAGCTCGACCGTTCCATCAGCCACACCAAACAACAGCAAGGGCGTTTGAACCGCCTGTCGGTGTCGGTAGTGGTGGACGATCAGGTCAAGATCAACGCAGCCAACGGCGAAACCACCCGTGCACCGTGGAGCGCCGACGAATTGGCGCGCTTCACCCGTCTGGTACAGGACGCCGTCGGTTTTGACGCCAGTCGTGGCGACAGCGTCAGCGTGATCAACATGCCGTTCTCCGCCGAGCGCGGTGAAGTGATTGCCGATATTCCGTTCTACTCCCAGCCGTGGTTCTGGGACATCGTCAAGCAAGTGCTGGGTGTCTTGTTCATCCTGATACTGGTGTTCGGTGTGCTGCGTCCGGTGCTCAACAACATCACCAATGGCGGCAAAGGCAAACAGCTGGCCGGTTTTGGCGGCGACGTGGAACTCGGTGGCATGGGCGGCCTGGACGGCGAACTGGCCAACGACCGCGTCAGCCTCGGCGGCCCGACCAGCATCCTGCTGCCGAGCCCGAGCGAAGGCTATGACGCACAGTTGAACGCAATCAAGAGTCTGGTGGCAGAAGATCCGGGTCGCGTGGCCCAGGTCGTGAAAGAGTGGATTAACGCAGATGAGTGATAACCGAGCCGCCGTCGCCAAACTGTCCCGGGTCGATAAAGCCGCAATCCTGCTGCTGTCCCTGGGTTCTACCGATGCCGCCCAGGTGCTGCGCCACATGGGGCCCAAAGAGGTCCAGCGTGTGGGTGTGGCCATGGCGCAGATGGGTAACGTGCACCGCGAGCAGGTCGAGCAGGTGATGAGCGAGTTCGTCGACATCGTCGGCGATCAGACCAGCCTGGGCGTCGGCTCCGACGACTACGTGCGCAAAATGCTGACTCAGGCGCTGGGCGAGGACAAGGCCAACGGCCTGATCGACCGGATCCTGCTGGGCGGCAACACCAGTGGCCTCGACAGCCTGAAGTGGATGGAACCGCGCGCCGTCGCCGACGTGATCCGTTACGAGCACCCGCAGATCCAGGCGATCGTCGTGGCGTATCTCGACCCGGACCAGGCCGGCGAAGTGCTGGGCAACTTCGACCACAAGGTGCGACTGGACATCATTCTGCGGGTTTCCTCGCTGAATACCGTGCAGCCAGCCGCCCTGAAAGAACTCAACCAGATTCTCGAGAAGCAGTTCTCCGGCAACTCGAATGCCTCGCGCACCACCCTGGGTGGCATCAAGCGTGCGGCCGACATCATGAACTTCCTCGACAGCTCGATCGAAGGTCAGCTGATGGACTCGATCCGCGAAGTCGACGAAGACCTGTCCGGTCAGATCGAAGACCTCATGTTCGTGTTCAACAACCTGTCCGATGTCGACGACCGCGGGATTCAGGCGTTGCTGCGCGAAGTCTCCTCCGATGTACTGGTACTGGCCCTCAAGGGCTCGGACGAAGGCGTCAAGGAAAAGATCTTCAAGAACATGTCCAAACGGGCGGCCGAACTGTTGCGCGACGACCTCGAGGCCAAAGGCCCGGTGCGTGTCAGCGACGTGGAAACCGCACAGAAAGAAATCCTCACCATTGCTCGCCGTATGGCCGAAGCCGGAGAAATCGTTCTCGGCGGGAAGGGCGGCGAAGAGATGATCTAAGGTCACTATGTCGTCCAAACATGATGAGTCCCAGACCGACCTGATCCGCGCCAAGGACGTCGCGGGTTTCGACACCTGGTCACTGCCCAGTTTCGACCCGCCTGCACCGGAGCCCGAGCCGGAACCAGAGCCCGAGCCGCCGGAAATGGAGGAAGTGCCGCTGGAAGAAGTCCAGCCACTGACCCTCGAAGAACTCGAAAGCATTCGCCAGGAGGCCTACAACGAAGGCTTCGCCACGGGTGAAAAAGAAGGTTTTCACAGCACCACGCTCAAGGTCCGTCAGGAAGCAGAGGCGGTCCTGGCGCCGAAAGTCGCCGCGCTTGAGCAACTGATGGCCAACCTGTTCGAGCCTATCGCCGAGCAAGACACCCAGATCGAAAAGTCGCTGGTCGACCTCGTGCAGCACATCACCAAACAGGTGATTCAACGCGAACTGGCCATCGACTCGACGCAGATCGAACACGTCATGCGCGACGCCCTCAAGCTGTTGCCGCTGGGCGTGGGCAATGTGCGGCTGTACATCAATCCGCAGGATTTCGAACAGGTCAAAGCCCTGCGCGAACGCCATGAAGAAACCTGGCGCATCGTCGAGGACGAAGCCTTGTTGCCTGGTGGTTGCCGGGTCGAGACGGAGCACAGTCGCATCGACGCCACCGTTGAAACGCGCATCGCCCGGGTCATGGACAAGCTGTTCGATCAGTTGCACGAGCAGGCCCTGCACCCGGCCGCGCCGGACCTGAGCCTGGAGCTGCCGATCGAGGCCAAACCTGCGGTCGAAGCCGAGCCGGACGTTCCCGATGCGCCTTGATCGCACCAGCTTCGCCAAGCGCCTGGGCAGTTACGCCGAGGCCACGGAACTGGCCGGCGCACCGATCCTCGAAGGCCGCTTGCTACGCATGGTCGGCCTGACCCTCGAAGCTGAAGGCCTGCGCGCCGCCATGGGCAGCCGCTGCATGGTCATCAACGACGACAGTTACCATCCGGTGCAGGTCGAAGCCGAAGTCATGGGCTTCTCCGGCAGCAAAGTCTTTCTGATGCCGGTCGGCAGTGTCGCCGGCATCGCGCCCGGCGCCCGTGTGGTGCCGTTGGCCGATACCGGTCGTCTGCCGATGGGCATGAGCATGCTCGGACGGGTGCTCGACGGCGCCGGTCGTGCGCTGGACGGCAAGGGCGGCATGAAGGCTGAAGACTGGGTGCCGATGGACGGCCCGACGATCAACCCGCTCAAGCGTCACCCGATCAGCGAGCCGCTGGACGTGGGCATTCGCTCCATCAACGGTTTGTTGACGGTCGGTCGCGGTCAGCGGCTCGGGCTGTTCGCCGGTACCGGCGTCGGCAAGAGTGTGCTGCTGGGCATGATGACCCGCTTCACCGAGGCCGACATTATCGTCGTCGGGCTGATCGGTGAACGGGGTCGAGAAGTTAAGGAATTCATCGAGCACATTCTCGGTGAAGAAGGGCTCAAGCGCTCGGTGGTCGTGGCGTCCCCGGCGGACGATGCGCCGCTGATGCGTCTGCGCGCCGCGATGTATTGCACGCGGATCGCCGAGTATTTCCGCGACAAGGGCAAGAATGTCCTGTTGCTGATGGACTCGCTGACTCGTTTCGCCCAGGCCCAGCGGGAAATCGCCCTGGCCATTGGCGAGCCGCCGGCGACCAAGGGTTATCCGCCATCGGTGTTCGCCAAGTTGCCGAAACTGGTGGAGCGAGCTGGTAACGCTGAAAAGGGCGGCGGCTCGATCACCGCGTTTTATACCGTGTTGTCCGAAGGCGATGACCAGCAGGATCCGATCGCCGACTCGGCGCGGGGTGTGCTTGACGGGCACATCGTCCTGTCTCGGCGCCTGGCTGAGGAAGGGCATTACCCGGCCATCGACATCGAAGCGTCGATCAGCCGGGTCATGCCGTCGGTGGTGTCGCCGGAACACATGGCCCGCGCCCAGTATTTCAAGCAGTTGTGGTCGCGCTATCAGCAGAGCCGCGACCTGATCAGTGTCGGCGCCTACGTCGCTGGCGGAGATCGCGAGACCGACCTGGCGATTTCCCTGCAGCCGCAGCTGGCCAAATACCTGCGCCAAGGGTTGAACGACAGCATCAGCCTGGGCGAAAGCGAATCCTATCTGGGCTCGATCTTCGCGCCTGCGGCTGGCGGTTAATCGATCATGGCCCAGAGTCGGGCAGGGCGTCTGGCGCCGGTGGTCGAAATGGCCGAAAAGGCCGAGAAAACCGCCGCTCAGCGGTTAGGCCATTTTCAGGGCCAGGTTCGAGTGGCAGAAAGCAAGCTCGCCGACCTTGAAGCCTTTCGGCTCGACTATCAGGAACAATGGATCGTGCGCGGCAGCAGCGGCGTCTCGGGCCAGTGGCTGCTGGGTTATCAGGGCTTCCTCGCGCAACTGGGCACCGCCATCGATCAGCAGCGACAAAGCCTGGCGTGGCATCAGAACAATCTGAACAAGGCACGGGAAACCTGGCAGCAGGCATTTGCCCGGGTCGAAGGCTTGCGCAAACTGGTTCAGCGTTACGCAGACGAGGCGCGACAGCTGGAAGACAGGCGCGAACAGAAGCTGATGGACGAGTTGTCCCAGCGGTTGCCGCGTGAGAGTCCGTACTGAATCAGTCAGGCCGCGTTATCGTTCTTCGCGGGCAAGCCTCGCTCCTACAGGTTTCGCATCGTCCATGATTTCGTGAACGGCACAAATCCCGCAGGAGCGAGGCTTGCCCGCGAAGGCGTCCTCAAAAACTCCGCCCCTTTCCAGCCTTGCCCCCATCTCCGTCAAGTGCTAAACCTTGTACAAGTATGTTCACCAATGACAAGGATGCCGTTCAATGTCAGTCGTTACAGAAGTCTCTCCGGATGGGCAAAAACTGACGATATCGATCAGAGGACGATTCGACTTCGCCAAACATCAGGAATTTCGCGAGTCCTACGAGAACAAGGAACTCTCTGCAGTGGTCGTCGATTTGAAAGAAGCGACCTACCTCGACAGTTCTGCACTGGGCATGCTGCTTCTGCTGCGTGATCACGCCGGTGGCGACGATTCCGACATTCGCGTCGTCAACAGCAGTACAGACGTGAAGAAGATTCTCGCCATCTCCAACTTCGACAAACTGTTCGACATCAGTTGATCAACGTGCAGCCGCTCGAGCCGCTGACGATCCTGATCGCCGAAGACAGCGCGGCCGACCGCATGCTGCTGTCGAGTATCGTCCGTCGTCAGGGCCATGAAGTGCTTACGGCCACCAATGGCGCCGAAGCGGTCGAAGCGTTCTGCCAGCAACGACCGCAACTGGTCTTGATGGACGCCATGATGCCGGTGATGGACGGTTTCGAGGCAGCACGGCAGATCAAGGCACTGGCCGGGGAAACCCTGGTGCCGATCATCTTCCTGACGTCGCTGAGCGAAAGCGAAGCCTTGGCGCGATGTCTGGAGGCCGGCGGTGACGACTTTCTGGCAAAACCCTACAACCAGGTGATCCTCGCCGCCAAAATCAAGGCAATGGACCGCTTGCGCCGGTTGCAGGCCACCGTGCTGGAGCAGCGCGACCAAATTGCCAGGCACCACGATTACCTGCTCAACGAGCAGCGTGTGGCCAAGGCCGTGTTCGACAAGGTCGCCCATTCCGGCTGCCTGAACGCCCCCAACATCCGCTACCTGCAATCGCCTTATGCGCTGTTCAATGGTGATTTGCTGCTCGCGGCGTTCACTCCGGCCGGCGACATGCACGTGCTGCTCGGCGATTTTACCGGCCATGGCTTGCCGGCCGCCGTCGGGGCGATGCCGCTGGCCGAGGTCTTCTACGGCATGACCGCCAAGGGTTATGGCCTGTCGGAAACCCTGCGCGAGATGAACGCCAAGCTCAAGCGCATCCTGCCGGTGGACATGTTCTGTTGTGCGACGCTGTTGTGCCTGAGTTTTCAGCGGCGCTCGGTGGAGGTCTGGAACGGCGGGATGCCGGACGGTTACCTGCACAGTATTGCCAGCGGCGAGCGCACACAGCTGACCGCTCGGCATTTGCCGCTTGGCGTGCTGAGCCCGCAGACGTTCGATGACCGCACCGAAGTGTTTCCGATGGCGGTCGGGGACCGGGTGTTCCTGCTGTCTGACGGGGTGATCGATACGTGCGATGCCAATGAGCAGTTGTTCGGCGTCGAGCGATTGCAGCGGGTGTTTGCGGCCAATCGTCGGCCGGATCAGCTGTTCGAGGAGATCGAGCAGGCGCTGCGGGATTTTCGCGGTGAGGCCCGCGACGATGTCAGCATGGTCGAAGTCAGCCTGTTGGAGGCTGCGCAGCTGAGTCCGCCGGCCCTGGTGTATTCCGACAGCGGTCAGTCCTGCCCGCTGGACTGGTCGGTGAGTTTCGAGTTTCGTGCGGCTACCCTCAAGCGCTTCAATCCATTGCCGTATCTTTTGCAGTTGCTGCTGGAAGTGCATGGTTTGCGCGCCCAGAGCGGTGCGCTTTACAGTGTGCTCGCGGAGTTGTACTCCAATGCACTGGAGCACGGCGTGCTGGGGCTGGACTCAAGCCTGAAACGCGATGCCTCGGGTTTTGCCCGCTATTATCAACAGCGCAATGCACGTCTGGACGAGCTGCAGGACGGCTATGTGCGGGTGCATTTGCAGGTTGCACCCAAAGGCGAGGGTGGTTGCCTGACGATTCGTGTCGAAGACAGTGGCAAGGGTTTTGATGTCGACAGGGTGATGGCGCGCCCCCTCGATGGTGCCCGTCTGTCGGGACGCGGGGTCAGTCTGATCCGCCAGTTGAGCCGTAACGCCAACTGGTCCGACGATGGTCGTAGTGCCCGCGTGGAATTTTTCTGGGAGGCTCTGGCATAATCCGCGCATTCTTGATCAAGGAGTGAGCAAGTGGCTGACACACATCTGGATCGCGACGTGCTGAGCGCGTTGCAAGAGGTCATGGAGGAAGATTATCCGACGTTGCTGGATACTTTCCTCGCCGATTCCGAAGAGCGCTTGAGTCTGTTGCACAAGGCTGGCGATGCGGAGACGCTCGGTGCCACGGCGCACAGTTTCAAGGGCAGTTGCAGCAACATGGGCGCCATGCGCCTCGCCGAGCTGTGCAATGAGCTCGAGCAACTCAGCAAGCAGAAGTCTCTGGAAGGCATCGAGAAACTGGTCGGAGAAATCGATGGCGAATTCGCCATTATCCGTCCCCTCTATGAAGCAGAGCGCCAGCGCTCTCTCGCTGATAATGCGACCGTCCGGCGTTTTTAACGCCGCTTAAGCAAAACTGGCGCAACCCTTGCAGATATCACCGCAACTGTACCTACGATCCCAGTGCAGCGGAGACCGTTTCATGCCCGTTACCCCCAATATTCTTCTTCAGGCCGCCGCTCAGGCCAAGACTCAAGCCGCCTCCGCCAATCCACCGGCGCTGTCCGCTGAGCCCGGGGACAAAGCCTCCAGCTTCGCTCAGGTCTACGCCAATCAAGCCCAGAACAAGCCCTCGGCGGCCACCGATGGATCGCCGAAGCCGGTGCGCGATAAAGCCCCGGACAGCCCCGATAAAAAGAGCGTCGGCAACGACAATGCTGCCGCCCCGGAACCGACGGTTGCCGATAGCGGCAAAACCTTGCCCGCCGATAAACCGGCGCCGGCCGACGACAAGGCTGCCAGCGATGATACCGCAGAGGCCGCGGATACCGCAGAAACCCCGGTAGTCGTCGACACGGCGCCGGTTGATCTGGCTCTCGATCCGTCATTGCTGCCAGCGTTGCAAGCCGTGGTGGCAGCTCCGGTTCCGCAAGCACCGCCAGTGGTGGTCACTGAGCAGCCGCAAGTGCAGGCGCCTCCTGTTGCTGCGCCAGTGGCGGCGGTACAGGTTGCCGCACCGGCGGATGACGCGTTCGATCCTGAAGCCGATCCGCTGGATGCGCTGCCGGCCGTGCGTATGGCCATGGAGCAGGGCGGTCATATTTCCGCTGCCAGTCAGGCGCAACTCAAGGCAGCACCGACGGCTGCTCAGGCCCAGGCTGATGGCGAACCCACCTCGGCACAGAACTTTGCCGCCGGCATGGCGGGCATGCTCGATGTGCAGGCGGACAAGGACAGTACCAGCCAGGGCGGTGAGAAAACCTTCAGTGGGTTGATCGATGACGGCCTCAAGGACTTGAAGTCGGCGAGCAGCGATACTCGTGTCGATGACTTCGCCAACCGTCTGGCGGCGCTGACTCAGGCAGCTACACCGAAAACCGCCAACGCGGTACCGGTGAATCAGCCGATCACGATGAATCAAAGCGGCTGGACCGAAGAAATCGTGAACCGGGTCATGTACCTGTCCAGCGCCAATCTCAAGGCGGCCGATATCCAGTTGCAACCCGCCGAACTGGGTCGCCTCGACATTCGGGTGAACATGGTGCCGGACCAGCAGACCCAAGTGACCTTCATGAGCGCGCATCCAAGCGTTCGCGAAGCGCTCGATGGTCAGATGCACCGCTTGCGTGACATGTTCGCGCAGCAGGGCATGGGGCAGGTTGATGTCAACGTGTCCGACCAGTCGCGTGGTTGGCAGGGGCAGGGTCAGGAACAACAGGCTCAGCAGGGGCAGGGCGGGCGCAGCAACGCCAGCGGTGGTCGCCTCGATGGTGTGGATGAAGAGCTCGCACCGACCGTTGCCGAAGTCGCGGCCAGTACCACCAGTGTCATCGGTTCCAGCGCCGTCGACTACTACGCCTGATCAAACGCAATCCCTTGTAGGAGCGAGCGGTTCGGCGTTCCGACTTGCCCGCGAAGAACGATGTTGCGGTTTAACTGACAAACCGCGTTATCGTTCTTCGCGGGCAAGCCTCGCTCCTACAAGTGCGGTATTCGCCGATCATTCGCTGTCTCCAATACCTCCCGACACTTCTGGCATAACACTTGCTCTTGCCTTGCCGTGCGACTGTGAAAACCCGAATAGTGACGGATTATTGGCATGGCGAAGAGCGAAGCAGTAGTAAAAGACCCCGCAACCAAAGGCAAAATCAAGCTGATCATTGTGATCGTGGTGGCCCTGCTGCTGGCGATCGGCTTGTCCGTGGGAGCGACCTGGTTCTTCATGCACAGCGCTCAGAGCAAACCTGCCGCCGTGGTTGAAACTGCCCCGGCCGGCAAGCAACCAGCGGTTTTCGAGCAAATGGCGCCGGCCTTCGTGGCCAACTACAACCAGAACGGCCGCCAGCGCTTCATGCAGGTGAGCATCACCATGCAGGGCCGCAATCAGGCTGACCTGGAAGCCCTGAAAGTCCACATGCCGGTCATCCGCAACAACCTTGTCATGCTGTTCTCCGGGCAGGATTTCGCGACCCTGGCGTCGCCGGTCGGTCAGGAAATGCTGCGCCAGAAAGCCACGGCCAGCGTCCAGGAAGTGGCGCAGAAAGAGCTCGGCAAAGTGGTCATCGAACAGTTGCTTTTCACTAATTTCGTACTGCAGTAGGAACACGACATGGCCGTGCAGGACCTGCTGTCCCAGGATGAGATCGATGCGCTGTTGCATGGTGTCGACGATGGTCTGGTACAGACCGATACCGCTGCCGAACCCGGCAGTGTCAAAAGCTACGACCTGACCAGCCAGGATCGCATCGTCCGTGGACGCATGCCGACCCTGGAAATGATCAACGAGCGTTTCGCCCGCTACACCCGCATCAGCATGTTCAACATGCTGCGCCGCTCGGCGGACGTTGCCGTCGGTGGTGTGCAGGTGATGAAGTTTGGCGAATACGTGCACTCGCTGTACGTGCCGACCAGCCTCAACCTGGTCAAGATCAAGCCGTTGCGCGGCACGGCGCTGTTCATCCTCGACGCCAAACTGGTGTTCAAACTGGTGGACAACTTCTTCGGCGGCGACGGCCGTCACGCGAAGATCGAAGGGCGTGAATTCACCCCGACCGAACTGCGTGTGGTGCGCATGGTGCTGGAGCAGGCCTTCGTCGATCTGAAGGAAGCCTGGCAGGCGATCATGGAAGTGAACTTCGAGTACATCAACTCGGAAGTGAACCCGGCCATGGCCAACATCGTCGGCCCGAGCGAAGCCATTGTGGTGTCGACCTTCCACATCGAACTCGATGGCGGTGGCGGCGACCTGCACGTGACCATGCCGTACTCGATGATCGAGCCGGTGCGCGAAATGCTCGACGCCGGCTTCCAGTCGGACCTCGACGATCAGGACGAGCGTTGGGTCAATGCCCTGCGCCAGGACGTGCTCGACGTCGACGTGCCGATCGGTGCCACGGTTGCCCGTCGCCAGTTGCGCCTGCGCGACATTCTGCACATGCAGCCGGGGGACATTATCCCGGTCGAAATGCCGGAAGAAATGATCATGCGCGCCAATGGCGTGCCTGCGTTCAAGGTCAAGATGGGCTCGCACAAAGGCAACCTCGCGTTGCAAGTGATCGAGCCGATCGAGCGCCGTTGACCGGCGCCTCTACATATTCGCTTTTAACTGACGGCTGCCCTCTGATGGGTTGCCCGCCGAGGACACATGATGGCTGACGATATGAATACCCAGGACGACCAGGCGCTGGCTGACGAATGGGCTGCGGCCCTGGAAGAAACCGGCGATGCCGGGCAGGACGACATTGACGCCTTGCTGGCGGCTGACGCTGCTGGTTCGTCGTCGAACCGTCTGCCGATGGAAGAATTCGGCAGCGTGCCGAAAAACAACGATCCGGTAACCCTGGACGGTCCGAACCTGGACGTGATCCTCGACATCCCGGTGTCGATTTCCATGGAAGTCGGCAGCACCGACATCAACATCCGTAACCTGCTGCAGCTCAACCAGGGTTCGGTAATCGAGCTCGATCGCCTGGCCGGTGAGCCGCTGGACGTGCTGGTCAACGGTACGTTGATCGCTCACGGTGAAGTGGTGGTGGTCAACGAGAAGTTCGGCATCCGCCTGACCGACGTGATCAGCCCAAGCGAACGCATCAAGAAGCTGCGCTGAGTGAAAAAGCTTTCGGGGTTGTTACTGGCCTTGCCGTTCAGTGCGTTGGCGGCCGAACCGGCGGCTAATGCTGCCGTGGCTGCGGCACCTGCTGTCAGTAGCGGTGTGGCGGGCCAGTTGACGCAATTGGTGCTCGGTCTGCTGCTGGTGCTGGGGTTGATCTTCTTCCTCGCCTGGCTTCTGCGCCGGGTCCAGCAGGCCGGGCCTGTGGGCAAGGCGCAGGTGATCGAGTTGATCGGTTCCCGGGCGCTGGGTCCGCGTGACCGATTGATGCTGGTGCAGGTCGGCAACGAGCAGATTCTGCTCGGTTTGAGCCCCGGCACCATCACCGCGCTGCATGTGCTCAAGGAGCCGGTGCACGTACCGGTCACCGAGAAAGCGACCCCGGAATTTGCCCTGCGCCTGATGGAACTGATGGGCAAGGATCAGAAGGATAAGAAGTAATGGGTGCGCTACGCATCATCTTGACGCTGGCCCTGATGCTGGCCGCGCCGCTGGCCTTCGCCGCCGATCCGTTGTCGATCCCGGCGATCACCCTGGGCACCAACGCACAGGGTGCTCAGGAATATTCGGTCAGCCTGCAAATCCTGCTGATCATGACCGCGCTGAGTTTCATTCCGGCGTTCGTCATGCTGATGACCAGCTTCACGCGGATCATCATCGTCTTCTCGATCCTGCGTCAGGCCCTGGGCCTGCAGCAGACGCCGTCGAACCAGATCCTCACGGGCATGGCGCTGTTTCTGACCCTGTTCATCATGGCGCCGGTGTTTGACCGGGTGAACCAGGATGCCTTGCAGCCGTATCTGGCGGAAAAACTCACCGCCCAGGATGCCGTGGCCAAGGCTCAGGTGCCGATCAAGGACTTCATGCTGGCGCAGACGCGCAGCAGCGATCTGGAACTGTTCATGCGCCTGTCCAAGCGCACGGACATTGCCACGCCGGATCAGGCGCCGCTGACCATTCTGGTGCCGGCCTTCGTCACGTCCGAGCTGAAAACTGCGTTCCAGATCGGCTTCATGATCTTCATTCCGTTCCTGATCATCGACCTGGTCGTCGCCAGTGTGCTGATGGCCATGGGTATGATGATGCTCTCGCCGCTGATCATTTCCCTGCCGTTCAAGATCATGCTGTTCGTGCTGGTGGATGGCTGGGCGCTGATCATCGGGACATTGGCGAGTAGCTTCGGCGGTGTTTCGCCATGACGCCGGAAGTCGCGGTAGACATCTTTCGTGAAGCGCTCTGGCTGACCACCATGATGGTCGCCGTGCTGGTGATTCCGAGTCTGCTGGTGGGTCTGCTGGTCGCGATGTTCCAGGCGGCCACGCAGATCAACGAACAAACCCTGAGCTTCTTGCCGCGCCTGCTGGTCATGCTGGTGACGCTGATCGTTGCCGGTCCGTGGCTGGTGCAGACGTTCATGGAATACATCCTGCAGTTGTACGGCAATATTCCTCGGGTCATCGGCTAAGCCATGCAGTCACTGCTGCAACTGACCGATACCCAGATCAGCACCTGGGTGGCGACGTTCATGTTGCCCCTGTTTCGCATCGGTGGCTTGCTGATGGTCATGCCGGTTTTCGGTACGACCCTGGTGCCCCAGCGGGTGCGTCTGTATTTCGCCCTGGCGATCACGCTCGTGATTGCGCCCGGGTTGCCGCCGATGCCGCCGGTCAATGCACTGGACTTGAGCGGGCTGCTGCTGATTGCCGAGCAGATCCTCATTGGCGCGGTGATGGGGTTCGCCCTGCAACTGTTCTTCCAGGCCTTCGTGGTCGCCGGGCAGATCGTTTCGATTCAGATGGGCATGGGCTTCGCGTCGATGGTCGACCCCACCAACGGCGTGTCGGTGGCGGTGATCGGGCAGTTTTTCACCATGCTGGTGACGCTGTTGTTCCTGGCCATGAATGGCCACTTGGTGGTCTTCGAAATTCTCACTGAAAGTTTCACCACGCTCCCGGTCGGTAGCGGCTTTATGGTTTCGCAATTCTGGGACCTGGCCGGCAAGCTCGGTTGGGTGCTGGGTGCGGCATTGTTGCTGGTGCTGCCGGCGATCACGGCGCTGCTGGTGGTCAACATCGCGTTTGGCGTGATGACCCGCGCCGCTCCGCAACTGAACATCTTTTCCATCGGCTTCCCGCTGACCCTGGTGCTCGGGCTGTTCATTGTCTGGGTCGGGCTGGCGGACATCATCAATCAGTACCAACCGCTGGCTACCGAGGCCTTGCAGTGGTTGCGCGAACTGGCACGGGCGCGCTGAGTCATGGCTGAGAGCGAAAGCGGTCAGGACAAAACAGAAGACCCCACGGAGAAACGTAAAAAGGACTCCAGGGACAAGGGCGAGATTGCTCGCTCCAAAGAGCTCAACACCTTGGCGATCATGCTTGCCGGTGCCGGTGCGCTGCTGATTTTTGGCGGGGCTTTGGCGCAGGACATGATGGAGCTGATGCGCATGAACTTCACGCTGTCGCGGGAAGTGATTCTGGATCAGCGCAGCATGGGCACCTTCCTGCTGCACTCGGGGCAGATTGCCCTGTTGGCGATTCAGCCGGTGATGATCACCTTGCTGCTGGCGGCATTTCTCGGCCCGATTTCCCTCGGCGGCTGGCTGTTCGCGGCAGGCTCGATGGCGCCGAAATTCAGTCGCATGAACCCCGGTGCGGGGCTGAAGCGGATGTTCTCGGCCAAGGCGCTGGTGGAACTGCTCAAGGCCCTGGCGAAGTTTTTCATTGTGCTGTTCGTCGCGCTGGCGGTGTTGAATTCCGACATCGACGACCTGATGCGCATTGCGCACGAGCCGTTGGAAATGGCGATCATTCACAGCCTGCAAGTGGTCGGCTGGAGCACCCTGTGGATGGCGTGCGGCTTGATCATCATCGCCGCCGTCGACGTGCCGGTGCAGCTCTGGGAAAGCCACAAGAAGCTGCTGATGACCAAGCAGGAAGTGCGCGACGAGCACAAGGATCAGGAGGGGAGGCCGGAGGTCAAGCAGCGCATTCGCCAGTTGCAGCGCGAGATGTCCCAGCGCCGGATGATGGCGGCCATTCCTGAGGCCGATGTGGTCATTACCAACCCGACTCACTATGCCGTGGCGCTCAAATACGACCCGGACAAGGGCTCGGCACCGATGCTGATTGCCAAGGGCAGTGATTTCCTGGCCCTGAAAATCCGTGAAATCGCCGTGGCCAACGAGGTGCTGCTGCTGGAGTCTCCGGCCCTGGCGCGTTCGATCTATTACTCCACGGAGCTGGAGCAGGAAATTCCTGGCGGGCTTTATCTGGCGGTCGCTCAGGTATTGGCTTACGTCTACCAGATCCGACAGTACCGCGCGGGCAAGGGCAAGCGGCCGGATCCGCTCAAGGATGACTTGCCGATTCCACCGGATCTGCGCCGCGATTCCTGAGTTTTGCGCTAGTCGTGCCGACGCCTTCGCGGGCAAGCCACGCTCCTACAGGTTTTGCGTCGACCACAAAAACATCTGTGCCATCCGTCCTGTAGGAGCGTGGCTTGCCCGCGAAAGCGTCAGCCCGAACAGCACAAATCCCCCTGATAAACCCCTCTGTTCCAAGCGCTCGGCAAAAGTTGGAAGGCTTCTTGCAGTAGCCGCCCTGCGTCTGCTTCAGGCGTCAAAAGTTTGCTTTAAAGGAACGGGGAAAACCGGTGGATCGCTCTCAGTTACTCAACAGTGCCCGCACAAACGTTGCCGACTTAAGTCGGGGCAATCTGGGCGTGCCGTTGTTGCTGCTGGTCATGCTGGCCATGATGATGCTGCCAGTGCCGCCGTTCCTGCTGGACGTGTTCTTCACGTTCAACATCGCGCTGTCGATCGTCGTGCTGCTGGTCTGCGTCTACGCGTTGCGGCCGCTGGATTTCGCGGTGTTCCCGACCATTCTGCTGGTGGCAACGTTGTTGCGACTGGCGCTGAACGTGGCCTCCACGCGAGTGGTGATGCTTCACGGGCAGGACGGCCACGCCGCCGCCGGTAAGGTGATCCAGGCGTTCGGTGAGGTGGTGATCGGCGGTAACTACGTGGTCGGTATCGTGGTCTTCGCGATTTTGATGATCATCAACTTCGTCGTGGTAACCAAGGGTGCCGGGCGGATTTCCGAGGTGAGCGCACGTTTCACCCTCGATGCGATGCCCGGCAAACAAATGGCGATCGACGCCGATCTGAACGCCGGCCTGATCGATCAGAACCAGGCCAAGATGCGCCGGATGGAAGTGGCCCAGGAGGCCGAGTTCTATGGTTCCATGGACGGTGCCAGCAAGTTCGTGCGTGGCGATGCCATCGCCGGTTTGCTGATTCTGTTCATCAACCTGATCGGCGGCATGGCGGTCGGTATCTTCCAGCACGGCATGACCTTCGGTGATGCGGGCAGGGTTTACGCGTTGCTGACCATCGGTGACGGTTTGGTGGCGCAATTGCCATCACTGTTGTTATCTACAGCTGCAGCGATCATGGTGACCCGTGCTTCCGGTTCGGAAGACATGGGCAAACAGATCAATCGCCAGATGTTCGCCTCGCCCAAGGCGCTGGCCGTGGCAGCGGGCCTGATGGCAGTGATGGGCCTGGTGCCCGGCATGCCGCACTTTTCCTTTCTGACCATGGCGGCCCTGGCGGCCGGTGGCGCGTACCTGTTCTGGAAGAAGCAGAACATCGTCAAGGTTCAGGCCCTGCAAGAGGTCAAGCGTCAGCAGGAATTGCTGCCATCGCCGGCTCGCGCTCAGGAAACCAAGGAGCTTGGCTGGGACGATGTGACGCCGATCGACATGATTGGCCTGGAAGTCGGCTATCGTCTGATTCCGCTGGTGGACCGCAATCAGGGTGGTCAGCTGCTGGCGCGGATCAAGGGTGTGCGTAAAAAGCTGTCCCAGGATCTGGGCTTCCTGATGCCGACTGTGCATATCCGTGACAACCTCGACCTCGCACCGAGCGCCTATCGCCTCACTCTGATGGGGGTGATCCTGGCCGAAGCGGAGATTTATCCGGACCGCGAGCTGGCGATCAACCCTGGTCAGGTCTACGGTTCGCTCAACGGTATTACCGCCAAAGATCCGGCTTTCGGGCTGGAGGCGGTCTGGATCGAAGTCAGTCAACGCGCACAGGCACAATCCCTCGGTTACACCGTGGTCGATGCCAGTACGGTAGTGGCAACCCATTTGAACCAGATTCTGTACAAGCACTCCAGTGAGCTGATTGGCCACGAAGAAGTGCAGCAACTCATGCAATTGCTGGCCAAAAGCTCGCCAAAACTGGCGGAAGAGCTGGTGCCGGGCGTGGTTTCGTTGTCGCAGCTACTCAAGGTGCTCCAGGCGTTGCTGGCCGAACAGGTGCCCGTGCGGGACATTCGCAGCATCGCCGAAGCGATCGCGAACAATGCCGCCAAGAGTCAAGATACTGCCGCGCTGGTGGCCGCCGTCCGCGTCGGCGTATCTCGTGCAATCGTCCAAAGCATTGTGGGGACTGAGTCGGAGCTGCCAGTTATCACCTTGGAGCCAAGGTTGGAACAAATATTGCTCAATAGTCTTCAGAAGGCAGGACAAGGCTCGGAAGAGGGCGTTCTGCTGGAGCCAAGCATGGCTGAAAAACTGCAACGCTCGTTGATCGATGCGGCGCAGCGTCAGGAAATGCAAGGTCAGCCGGTGATTCTGCTGGTGGCCGGCCCGGTTCGCGCGATGCTGTCGCGATTCGGCCGACTGGCAGTCCCGGGTTTGCATGTGTTGGCTTACCAGGAAATCCCTGACAACAAGCAAGTGACCATCGTTGCGACAGTAGGGCCCAACGGCTGAGGTAGTGGTTTATGCAAGTTAAGCGTTTTTTCGCCGCCGATATGCGTCAGGCCATGAAGCTGGTTCGTGATGAGCTGGGCGCTGATGCCGCCATCATTGGCAACCGCCGGATCGCCGGTGGTGTCGAGCTGACGGCCGCTCTGGATTACAAACTGTCGGCGCTGGCCCCGCGTGTTCCGAACATGGAACTCGAGGATGAGCTGCGCAAGACCCAGTCGCGGATCGTCACCGCCCAGGCCGAACTGAGCCTGCGCAGCGATGGCGAGAGCGACAAGTCCACCAATCGCCAGTTGTTCGCCGGCCTGCCGTTGACTGCCGCCGAGCCGCTGATCGAGCCGACCTACGCTGAACCTCGTCGCCCGGCACCGGCCCCCGCGCCTGCCGCGACCGGTGTTGATCCGCGTGCCTTCGACTCGATGCGTTTCGAACTCAACAGCCTGCGCGAACTGATGGAAGTACAACTCGGTTCGCTGGCCTGGAATCAGTTGCAAGGCAGCCGCCCGGCCCAGGCCAACCTTTGGCGTCGCCTGCAACGCATCGGTTTGTCCGGTCCGTTGTCCCGCGATCTGCTGGAACTGATTACCGACATTGATGAACCTCGTCAGGCCTGGCGCATGTTGCTGGCGCACCTGGCGCGGATGATCGCCACACCGGAAGTCGAGCCACTGGAAGAGGGCGGCGTGATTGCCATGGTCGGCCCTGCCGGCATGGGCAAGACCACCACCCTGGCCAAGCTCGCGGCCCGTTACGTGCTCAAGTACGGCGCGCAGAACATCGCGCTGGTGAGCATGGACAGCTACCGCATCGGTGCCCAGGAACAACTCAAGACCCTCGGCCGGATCCTCAATGTGTCGGTGACGCACGTCGATCCGGGCCAGTCCCTGGTGCAGGCGCTGGATCCTTTGCTGCGCAAGCGCGTGGTGCTGATCGATACCGCGGGCCTTCAGGCCAGCGATCCGGCATTGCGCATGCAGCTCGAAAGCCTGGCCGGTCGTGGCATCAAATCAAAAAATTATCTGGTTCTGGCAACCACCAGCCAAAAACAGGTTCTAACCGCCGCTTATCACAGTTACAAGCGCTGCGGGCTGGCTGGCTGCATCCTGACTAAACTGGATGAGACGGCAAGCTTGGGCGAGGTGTTGAGCCTGGCGATCAGTCATGAATTGCCGGTGGCTTACCTGACTGATGGACCGCGTATTCCGGATGATCTGCATCTGCCGCGTCGTCATCAGTTGGTCAGTCGCGCCGTTAGCGTGCAAATGCAGGAAGAACCCAGCGAAGAAGCCATGGCTGACATGTTCGCTGATATTTATCACAGCCCGACCAAGCAGGTTGGCTGAGGTATTAATGAACAGTTTTTGTACCTACATCGATGGTCTGCCATGCATTGTTCAGTTGATGAACGCGCAGCCAGTAATGTGGCCTCCGTCTATGCAAGACAAGGTAAAGAAATAACATGGGCAGCATGCATCCCGTACAGGTGATCGCGGTGACCGGCGGCAAAGGTGGCGTCGGGAAGACTAATGTGTCAGTGAACTTGTCCCTGGCTCTAGCTGAGCTCGGCCGGCGCGTCATGCTGCTGGACGCCGATCTGGGGCTGGCGAATGTCGACGTCCTGTTGGGACTGACACCCAAACGTACCCTGGCCGACGTCATCGAAGGCCGCTGTGAGCTGCGCGACGTGTTGTTGCAGGGGCCAGGCGGCATCCGCATCGTCCCGGCCGCGTCCGGCACACAAAGCATGGTTCATCTGAGTCCGGCCCAGCATGCCGGCCTGATCCAGGCGTTCAGCGATATCGGCGACAACCTCGACGTGCTCGTGATCGACACCGCTGCGGGTATTGGTGACTCGGTAGTCAGTTTTGTTCGCGCCGCGCAAGAAGTCTTGCTGGTGGTCTGCGACGAGCCGACTTCGATCACGGATGCCTACGCCCTGATCAAACTGCTCAACCGCGACTACGGCATGAACCGCTTCCGCGTCCTGGCCAACATGGCCCAGAGCCCGCAGGAAGGCCGCAACCTGTTCGCCAAGTTGACCAAGGTCACGGACCGCTTCCTCGACGTCGCCTTACAATACGTTGGTGCGGTGCCGTACGACGAAAGCGTGCGCAAGGCTGTGCAGAAGCAGCGCGCGGTCTATGAAGCCTTCCCTCGTTCCAAGTGCTCCCTGGCTTTCAAGGCCATCGCACAAAAGGTCGATACCTGGCCGCTGCCTGCCAACCCGCGCGGGCACCTGGAGTTTTTCGTCGAGCGCCTCGTGCAACAAACGGCAGGACCCGTGCTATGACAGCCAGCGGTTACAACCTCTACAAGAAGTCGGCGCGTGACGCGCAGTACGAGCTGATCGAGCGTTACGCGCCACTGGTCAAACGCATTGCTTACCACCTGCTGGCGCGACTGCCAGCCAGTGTCCAGGTCGAAGACCTGATCCAGGCCGGGATGATCGGCCTGCTTGAAGTATCCACCAAATATGACGCCAGCAAAGGCGCGAGTTTCGAGACGTACGCGGGCATCCGGATCCGCGGCGCCATGCTTGATGAAGTGCGCAAAGGGGACTGGGCGCCACGTTCGGTCCACCGCAATACCCGCATGGTCAGCGACGCAATTCGCTCGATTGAAGCTAAAACCGGCCGTGACGCTAAAGATCACGAAGTTGCGGCCGAACTCCAATTGAGTCTCGACGATTACTACGGGATTTTGAACGACACCCTGGGCAGCCGCTTGTTCAGTTTCGACGACCTGTTGCAGGACGGCGAACACGAAGGGCTGCATGAGGATGGCGCGAGTGCTCATCTCGAGCCGTCGCGCGATCTGGAAGATGAACGCTTCCAGGCAGCGCTGGCGGACGCGATTGCCAATTTGCCGGAGCGTGAGCGACTGGTGTTGGCGCTGTACTACGACGAAGAGTTGAATCTCAAGGAAATCGGTGAGGTTCTGGGGGTCAGCGAATCTCGGGTCAGCCAGTTACACAGCCAGTGCGCGGCCCGTTTGCGGGGGCGTTTGGGGGAG
This sequence comes from Pseudomonas sp. IT-P44, assembly GCF_949768225.1. Classification (NCBI taxonomy): domain Bacteria; kingdom Pseudomonadati; phylum Pseudomonadota; class Gammaproteobacteria; order Pseudomonadales; family Pseudomonadaceae; genus Pseudomonas; species Pseudomonas sp. IT-P44. The sequence continues at coordinate 47,120 of NZ_CATKQM010000023.1, forward strand.
TGGCGAGCGCGCTGAAGGCAGTGTGGGGACACTGCGAACTTGGCTGGTGTGGTGTTGAACTGCGCCGGTCTCGATCTGTTGTGCTCCAGACAGTCATTGAGTGCTTTGCCGGATTGATTGAAATGGCGCGTCCAGGTGCTGGGCGCGTTTAAGACTGCTTGGAGGTCGAATTGGACAAGAACATGAAAATCCTCATCGTTGATGACTTCTCAACGATGCGGCGGATCATAAAAAACCTGTTGCGTGACCTTGGGTTCACCAACACGGTCGAGGCCGACGATGGCATTACTGCCATTCCGGTTCTCAACAGCGGAAGCATCGACTTTCTGGTAACGGACTGGAACATGCCTGGCATGACCGGTATCGATCTGCTGCGCCACGTGCGCGCCGATGAAAAGCTCAAGCACCTGCCAGTGCTGATGGTGACCGCTGAAGCCAAGCGCGAGCAGATCATCGAAGCGGCCCAGGCCGGCGTAAACGGCTATGTGGTCAAACCCTTCACGGCCCAGGCGTTGAAAGAAAAAATCGAGAAGATTTTCGAACGCATCGGTTGAGAAACTGCGCCACGGGGAAGCTATGGACCAAAACGAATCTTCACAGGGCGATTTTGAATCGACCCTGAAAAAACACGCGGTCGAACTGGTCGAAAGCCTTGAGAAAGGCAAGTTCGGCGACGCTGTGCAACTGATCCATGAGCTCAACCAGACCCGTGACCGCGGCCTGTATCAGGAAGTGGGCAAGCTCACCCGCGAGCTGCACAGTGCGATCGTCAATTTTCAGATTGACCCGCACATGCCGCAAGCCGAGGAAGTGTCCCAGATCACAGATGCCACCGAGCGTCTGGGTTACGTTGTCAAGCTGACAGAGGCCGCAGCCAACCGCACCATGGATCTGGTCGAAAACTCCACGCCGCTGGTCAACAGCCTGAGCGATGAAGCTCAGGCACTGAGCACGGACTGGGGGCGGTTCATGCGTCGCGAAGTCGGGGCTGAGGAGTTTCGTGAGCTGGCACGGCGTGTCGATGGTTTCCTGGCACGTAGCAGCGCGGACAACCGCGCGGTGTCGAGCAACCTCAACGACATTCTGCTCGCTCAGGATTACCAGGACCTCACCGGTCAGGTGATCAAGCGTGTGACCCAATTGGTCACCGAAGTTGAAAGCAACCTGCTCAAGCTCGTGCTTATGGCCAGTCAGGTGGACCGCTTTGCGGGCATCGAACATGACCGTGAAGCGATGCTTGCAGAAAAAGATCCGCAAAAACATCTCTCTCAGGGTGAAGGTCCGCAGATTCATGCCGATAAAAGAGAAGACGTTGTGTCCGGTCAGGACGATGTGGACGATTTGTTATCCAGCCTAGGATTTTAGATTTTTTAGCATTTTAGGTTTTTTAGGTTTTTAGACCTTTAGGAGCACCCCCTTAATGAGCTTCGGCGCCGATGAAGAGATCCTTCAGGATTTCCTGGTTGAGGCCGGCGAGATTCTAGAGCAACTGTCCGAACAGCTGGTCGAGCTTGAAAGCCGACCGGATGATGCGGACTTGCTCAATGCAATTTTTCGCGGTTTTCACACTGTAAAAGGGGGCGCCGGCTTCCTCCAGCTCAACGAGCTGGTGGAGTGCTGTCACATCGCCGAGAACGTGTTTGACATCCTGCGCAAGGGTGAACGTCGCGTCGATTCGGAATTGATGGACGTGGTTCTCGAAGCGCTGGACGCGGTGAACGGCATGTTCAGCGAAGTCCGCGAGCGTGGCCCGATAACGGCCGCCACGCCTGAATTGCTTGCAGCCCTGGCCCGTCTGGCCGAGCCGCAAACCGCCGATCAAGCCGCACCTGTGGCTGAAGTGGTGGAAGAGCCGGCTGCCGAAGCCGAATCAGGCGACATCACCGATAACGAATTCGAACAACTGCTGGACTCGCTGAACGCCGTCAAGGCTCAGGCTGAGGCCCCGGCCGCTGTTGCGCTGCCGGCCGGCGATGCCGCGACCAGCGATGAAATCACCGATGCCGAGTTCGAGTCGTTGCTCGATCAGTTGCACGGCAAAGGCCAGTTCGCCGTCGACGCAGTGGCAGCACCCGCTGCGCCTGCCGCACCGTCTGCGCCGAAAGCGCCAGGTGACAGTTCCGACATTACCGACGACGAGTTCGAAGCACTGCTCGATCAGCTGCACGGCAAGGGCAACTTTGCGGTCGATGCGCTGGAATCGGCCATTGCCTCGGTACCGACCCCGGCTGCGCCAACCGCAGCAGCGGCTGGCGGCGATCTGATCTCGGATCACGAGTTCGAATCGCTGCTCGACGAATTGCATGGCAAAGGCAAGTTCACTGAAGTCGGCACCGGTTCCGCCGCCTCTTCGGTAGCTACGCCCGTCGCCAAGGCCCCGGCACCTGTCGCCAAGGCGCCCGAGCCAAAAGCCGAAGCAGCGAAGCCTGCTGCCGCCGCTGCACCGAAACCTGCCGCCGCTGCTGCACCGGCGCCTGCCCGTGCAGCGGCCGCGCCGCCTGCGGAAAAACCGGCCAGCGAAGCCGAGACCACCGTGCGGGTCGACACCGCGCGTCTCGACGAAATCATGAACATGGTCGGCGAGTTGGTACTGGTGCGTAACCGCCTGGTTCGCCTGGGTGCCAACAGCGCCGATGAAGCCATGTCCAAAGCCGTGTCGAACCTCGATGTGGTCACGGCCGACTTGCAGACCGCTGTCATGAAGACCCGGATGCAACCGATCAAGAAAGTCTTCGGGCGCTTCCCGCGTCTGGTTCGCGACCTGGCTCGCCAGCTCAAGAAAGAGATCAACCTGGAACTGGTCGGCGAAGAAACCGACCTCGACAAAAACCTTGTCGAGGCCCTGGCCGACCCGCTGGTCCACTTGGTGCGCAACTCGGTCGACCACGGTATCGAAGAGCCGGCCGATCGCGAAGCGATGGGCAAACCGCGCAGCGGCAAAGTGATTTTGTCCGCTGAACAGGAAGGCGACCACATCCTGCTGTCCATCTCCGATGACGGCAAGGGCATGGACGCCGACGTGTTGCGCGGCATCGCGGTGAAGAAAGGTTTGATGGACAAGGATGCGGCGGATCGCCTCAGCGAGTCCGACTGCTTCAACCTGATCTTCGCACCGGGTTTCTCGACCAAGACCGAGATCTCCGACGTGTCGGGTCGTGGCGTGGGCATGGACGTGGTGAAAACCAAGATCGCCCAGCTCAACGGCACCATCAATATCTACTCGACCAAGGGCAAGGGCTCGAAGATCGTCATCAAGGTCCCGTTGACCCTGGCGATCATGCCGACGCTGATGGTCATGCTCGGCAACCAGGCGTTCGCGTTCCCGCTGGTGAACGTCAACGAGATCTTCCACCTCGACCTGTCGACCACCAACGTGGTGGACGGCCAGGAAGTGGTGATCGTGCGGGACAAGGCGCTGCCACTGTTCTACCTCAAGCGCTGGCTGGTCAGCTCCGCCGCTCACGAAGAGCAGCGCGAAGGCCATGTGGTGATCCTTTCGGTGGGCACCCAGCGGATCGGCTTCGTTGTCGATCAACTGGTCGGCCAGGAAGAAGTGGTCATCAAGCCATTGGGCAAAATGCTCCAGGGAACCCCGGGCATGTCGGGCGCCACCATCACCGGTGACGGTCGCATTGCGCTGATTCTCGATGTTCCGAGCATGCTCAAGCGTTACGCCGCACGGCGTATTTGATTCTGGGGGAGCGGGGCGACGAAGCCTCGCCCCCGCCTAACGGAGTGTTTATGGTAGTCAAAGTCCTGGTGGTGGACGATTCGGGGTTTTTCCGCCGCCGCGTCTCGGAAATTCTTTCAGCGGATTCGAATATCCAGGTCGTCGGTACGGCGACCAACGGAAAAGAGGCGATCGATCAGGCCCTGGCCCTCAAGCCGGACGTGATCACCATGGACTACGAGATGCCGATGATGGATGGCATCACGGCAGTGCGGCACATCATGCAGCGCTGCCCGACCCCGGTGTTGATGTTCTCCTCGCTGACGCACGAAGGCGCTCGGGTCACCCTGGATGCGCTGGACGCCGGCGCGGTGGATTTCCTGCCGAAGAATTTCGAAGACATCTCGCGCAATCCCGAGAAGGTCAAGCAACTGCTGTGCGAGAAGATTCTCAGCATCTCGCGCAGTAACCGTCGTGTCAGCGCCTACAGCGCGCCGGCACCGGTCGCTGCACCCGCGCCGACACCTGCGCCTTCCAGCATCGGCAGTTATGGCAGCAGCGCACCTGCTCGTCCGGCACCGGCACCGATCCCGGCTCGCACATTCGCAGCCAGCCCATCGTCGCCAGCGCCGAAACGCAAAGCCTACAAACTGGTTGCCATCGGTACGTCCACGGGCGGCCCGGTTGCCCTGCAACGGGTTCTGACCCAGTTGCCGGCCAATTTCCCGGCCCCGATCGTGTTGATCCAGCACATGCCGGCCGCCTTCACCAAGGCGTTCGCCGAGCGTCTGGACAAGCTCTGCCGCATCAGCGTCAAGGAAGCCGAGGATGGCGACATCCTGCGTCCGGGCCTGGCGCTGCTGGCGCCGGGTGGCAAGCAAATGATGATCGACGGCCGTGGCGCGGTGAAAATCCTGCCGGGCGACGAGCGTCTGAACTACAAGCCGTGCGTGGACATCACGTTCGGTTCGGCCGCCAAGTCCTACGGTGACAAAGTTCTGGCGGTGGTACTGACCGGCATGGGCGCCGACGGTCGTGAAGGCGCGCGCCTGCTCAAGCAGGGCGGCAGCTCGATCTGGGCTCAGGATGAAGCCAGCTGCGTGATCTACGGCATGCCGATGGCCATCGTCAAAGCCGAACTCGCCGATGCGGTGTACGGTCTCGACGACATTGGCAAGCACCTGGTCGAGGCGTGCATCTGATGGACGTACTCAGCCTTATCGGGATCATCATGGCGTTCGTCGCCATCATCGGTGGCAACTTCCTTGAAGGCGGCCATCTCGGCGCGCTGGCCAACGGTCCGGCAGCGTTGATCGTGCTCGGCGGGACCGTCGGCGCGGCGCTGCTGCAATCGCCGATGAGCGCGTTCAAGCGCGCCATGCAGATTGTTGGCTGGATCCTGTTCCCGCCGCGCGTGGACCTGGCCGGCGGTGTTGACCGCGTGGTGAACTGGAGCCTGACCGCCCGCAAGGAAGGTCTGCTCGGTCTGGAAGGTATCGCCGACGCCGAGCCTGACGCCTACTCGCGCAAAGGCCTGCAACTGTTGGTGGACGGCGCTGAGCCGGAGGCGATTCGCAGCATTCTGGAAGTGGATTTCTACACCCAGGAAAGCCGCGACATCGAAGCCGCCAAAGTCTTCGAAAGCATGGGCGGCTACGCGCCGACCATCGGCATCATCGGTGCGGTGATGGGCCTGATCCATGTCATGGGCAACCTGGCCGATCCGTCGCAATTGGGCAGCGGCATCGCCGTGGCCTTCGTCGCCACCATCTACGGCGTCGCCAGTGCCAACCTGGTGCTGTTGCCGATTGCCGCCAAACTCAAATCCGTTGCAATGCGTCAGTCGCGTTATCGCGAAATGTTGCTGGAAGGCATCCTGTCGATCGCCGAAGGTGAAAACCCTCGCTCTATTGAGTTGAAGCTTCAGGGCTTCATGGATTGATGGGAGACATGGACTATGGCACGCCGTCGACAACCTGAAGAACATGTAAACCATGAACGCTGGCTCGTTTCCTATGCCGACTTCATTACGTTGCTGTTCGCCTTTTTCGTGGTGATGTACTCGATCTCTTCGATCAACGAAGGCAAGTACAAGATCATCTCGCAAGCGTTGATCGGCGTGTTCACCGATTCGGATCGTTCGCTCCAGCCGATCCCCATCGGTGAAGAGCGTCCGAAAACCGTGACCCCGGCCAAGCCGCTGGTCAAGGACAGCGAACAGGTCGACGCCGGCATCGCCGGTGCCAGCGACCCGCTGAAAAGCATTGCCGATGACATCAGCGCCGCATTCGGCGACTTGATCAGCTCCAACCAGATGACCGTTCGCGGCAACGAGCTGTGGGTCGAGATCGAACTCAATTCCAGCCTGTTGTTCGGCAGCGGCGATGCCATGCCCAGCGACATGGCGTTCAACATCATCGATAAGGTCGCAGTGATCCTGAGGCCGTTCGACAACCCGATTCACGTCGAAGGTTTCACCGACGATCAACCGATCCGCACCGCGCAATACCCGACCAACTGGGAGCTGTCCTCGGCCCGTTCGGCGAGCATCGTGCGGATGCTGGCGATGCAGGGGGTAAATCCTGGTCGTTTGGCGTCGGTGGGTTACGGCGAATTCCAGCCGGTGGCCAACAACGCGACCGCCGAAGGCCGTGCGCGCAACCGTCGTGTGGTGTTGGTGGTGTCACGAAATCTTGATGTCCGTCGCAGCCTCACAGGCACCGGAACCGCTCATGCGCAACCGGATGCCGCGTTGAAGCGTGCTGGCACACAAACTGCACCTGCACCAGTCAAGTCGCCGGGACGAGAGAGCGCCGTCAATTCTCCGTCACCCGCATTAACACGTTGAGCTATTTCCCGGTCGAATCGACCGGGAGGAACAATCCGAATGAGAGTCTGGGCCGTTGCCAATCAAAAGGGTGGTGTTGGTAAAACCACTTCCTCTATCGCTTTAGCCGGGTTGCTGGCTGAGGCGGGCAAGCGCGTGGTCGTGGTCGATCTCGATCCCCACGGCTCGATGACCAGCTACTTCGGTTACGACCCCGACAGCCTGGAACACAGCAGCTACGACCTGTTCCTGCACCGGGGCAGCGTGCCGCAAGGCTTGCCCGGTCAGTTGCTGTTGCCCACCAGTCACGCGAGTATTTCCCTGTTGCCGTCGAGCACCGCGCTGGCGACGCTTGAGCGCCAGTCGCCGGGGCAGAGTGGTTTGGGCCTGGTGATTGCCAAGAGCCTGGCGCAATTGTGGCAGGACTTCGATTACGCGGTGATCGACAGCCCGCCGTTGCTCGGCGTGCTGATGGTCAATGCCTTGGCGGCCAGTCAGCAATTGGTGATTCCGGTGCAGACCGAGCACCTGGCGGTCAAAGGCCTGGAGCGCATGGTCAACACGCTGGCGATGATCAACCGTTCGCGTAAGCAGCCATTGGCATTCAACATCGTGCCGACCCTGTTCGACCGGCGCACGCAAGCGTCGCTCGGGACCTTGCGGGTGTTGCGCGACAAGTATCCGGAAGAAATCTGGCAAGGCTACATCCCGGTCGATACGCGTTTGCGCGACGCCAGCCGTGCCGGCGTGACGCCTTCGCAATTCGACGGCAAGAGCCGCGGCGTGCTGGCCTATCGCGCGCTGCTCAAGCACTTGCTGACGCAACAATCCGTTGCGCAGGTGGCGTGAGATGAATCGCCCGGTAAAAATCACTTCCCGTCCGCAACTTGCGCTCCAGTCCTATCTGGACAGCTTGTTGATGGACGCAACCGAAGAGTTGCCGCCGGAAGTCGAAGCGATTCCCGAGGTGGTCGAGGTTGAAGCGGCGCTGGACGAATTCCAGGCCGCGGTGCTTGAAGAGCAGGCGCGCGATGCGCAGAAGCCGGCCGAGAAACCGCCAGCCGTTGCCGCGCCGGTCACCGCACCTGTGGTGAAAGCCCCGGTGGCGCTGATGGAAGCGCCGGCTCTGGCGCCGGTATCGACCATCGCACCGCTGCTGCAAGCGCTGGTTCCGCCGACCGCACCGCTGCTGCAAGAGTTGGTGCCGCCGACAGCACCGCAGTTGCAAGCGCTCGTGCCGCCGATCGTCGAAGTCCATCTGCCGCCGAGCAACACGCCGCCGCCAGTGGAAACCAACGGCCGCCCTGCGTGGGCCGCCGAGCCGTTCGAATGCCTGTTGTTCGATGTCGCCGGGTTGACCCTGGCGGTGCCGCTGGTGTGCCTGGGCTCGATTTATTCCCTGGCCGGTCAGGAACTGACACCGCTGTTCGGTCAGCCGGAATGGTTCCTCGGGATTCTGCCGAGCCAGGCCGGCAACCTGAAAGTGCTCGATACCGCCCGTTGGGTCATGCCAGACCGCTATCGCGATGACTTCCGTCAGGGCCTGCAATACGTTATTTCGGTTCAGGGCTACGAGTGGGGGCTGGCAGTGCATCAGGTCAGCCGCTCGTTGCGCCTGGACCCGAACGAAATCAAATGGCGCACCCACCGTGGTCAACGGCCATGGCTGGCGGGCACGGTGATTGAACACATGTGTGCGTTGCTCGACGTTTCCGAACTGGCCGAGCTGATCGCCAGCGGTGGGGCGAAGCACATGGGCGGCGGCAAGCCGTCTCACAAACCGACATAAAAAACACGCGGGGCAAGTGACTTGCCATCGCACTGAACACACACCGCTAGGGCGGTTTTTCGAGGGGTCAGGGTATGAATGATAAGGCGTCGTCTGCAAAAGGTTCCGAAGATCCGATCCTGCAATGGGTAACCTTCAAGCTGGACAATGAAACCTACGGCATCAACGTGATGCGCGTTCAGGAAGTCCTGCGTTACACCGAAATCGCCCCGGTCCCGGGTGCCCCGAGCTACGTGCTGGGCATCATCAACCTGCGCGGCAATGTGGTGACCGTAATCGACACCCGTCAGCGCTTCGGCCTGATGAATGCCGAGATCAGCGACAACACCCGGATCGTCATCATCGAAGCCGACAAGCAAGTGGTCGGGATCATGGTCGACAGCGTGGCTGAAGTGGTTTACCTGCGTCAGTCGGAAATCGAAACCGCGCCGAACGTGGGTAACGAAGAGTCCGCCAAGTTCATTCAAGGCGTGTGCAACAAGAACAACGAATTGCTGATCCTGGTCGAGCTGGACAAGATGATGAGCGAAGAAGAATGGTCGGAACTGGAGAGTATCTGATTGATTCTTGAGGTTGCGGTCATTGTCCTGTTCCTCTTCTGGGCAGGCACGCTGGCAATGTTTCTGGCGTACATTCGCGGTCAGCGGCGGATCGCTGCGCAACAGGCCGAGGGCGATGCGCTGCGCGATCAGCGCATCAAGGACCTGGGCAAACGCGTTGACAACTACCAGAACGGCAGCGTGCGCATGGGTGAAGACCTGCACGAGCTGCGCGCGGTGGTCGGGCCGTTGCCGGACAAGCTGGCTCAGCTTGAACAGCGCGACCCGTCGAGCCTGTCGTTTGCCCAGGCAGCACGCCTGGTCGGAATGGGCGCGAGCGTCGATGAACTGACTCAGTCCTGCGGCTTGACCCAGGCTGAGGCGGAGTTGATGAGCAAGCTGCACAAGAACTGACATAGCCAATCGCGAGCAGGCTCGCTCCCACAGGGGACCGGTGACGGACACAAAATGTGTGAACGCCGCCAATCCATTGTGGGAGCGAGCCTGCTCGCGATTGGCGTCTTCAAAACCTCAGTAATCATCCCCGCGATCGGTGATGTCCTTCTCGATCATCGGCGCACTCGGGTCATGCCCTGCCGGAAACTTGCCTTTCAAATTCCAGGAAAACGCAATGATCTCGGCGATCGTGCGATACAACTCCTCCGGAATACTGTCCCCAAGCTCCATCCTCGCGAGCAATTTCACCAGCTCGGCATTTTCGTAGATCGGTACTTCATAATCGCGGGCAATCTTGAGGATTTCTTCCGCCAGTTCTTCGTCGCCCTTGGCCGTGAGGGTAGGGGCGTGGGTGCCGTCGTATTTGAGGGCGATGGCCTGGCGTGGAGTATCGGGATTTCTCATGCGGTTTCGTCGACCCAGCGTTGTTCCAGACGGGTTTGAGGACCTTGCGGCGGTGTGCCAAGGTGGCAATCGAGATCGCCGACATTCAGGCCAGATGCCAGCAAGCGTTCGCGCAGCCCGACAAGATTGCTCTCGATCAGACTCGCGGTGTACGGCCGCTCGGCCCACAGCTGGCTGGACAGACTGCCGTTGATCAACTGCGCCTGAATCTGCAGCGGCCCCAACGGCTCCATGTCGAACGCCAACTCGACGCGCCACAGTTGTTGCTTGGGCTCGCGTTCGTCACGGCGTTCATTGGGTTGTTCTTTCTCCGGTGCTTCCTCGCGCTGGAACTTGACCTGCAACGGCACGATGTCCTGCATATTGCGCATCGGGATTTCCAGCTGCCAGGTGCTCATCAGCCGACCGTCGTCTGTGACGCCGGTTTGCTCCAAGCTCGACAGTTGATGGCTTTGCAGGCGTGAAACCGCCGCTGCCGCCAGGCGCAGCAAGTGCTCCAGATCACCTTCGCCGTCCGCGCTCTGCAGGAAGCGCTCAGGCAAAGGAAAACTGGTCGGCTGCGGTTTGGCACTAACCTGGCCGAGCATGCCCAGGGCACTACGCACAAAGCTAGGCATGGTCTGGGCCAGCGTGTTGGCAGCGATGATCGCATTGAGATTGGTGTTGGCCGGCAACCCCGGTGTCAGTTGCGCGATCAACTTCAGCAAATCACCTTTCATGTCCGGTGCCAGCGTCGGATTCGTCCCGGCGAGCAGTTTCGCTTCAAGAAACAGCCCGCTATTGGCCAGCGCCTGGGCCAGGCCTTTTGGCGTGCTGAGTTGCTGCACGTCCGGCAGGCCGGCGAGCAACTTGTCCACGGCGACACGCAGGTCGCTGGACGTCTGATTCGAGGCTGGCAGGTTTTGCAGCAGTTTCAGTAATCCGTCCAGCGAGCCCTGGCGGCTCTGTTGGCTGACCAGTTGTTGAGTGACTGCCAGTTGTTCCTGGCGGCTGCTCAGCGGGACGAATTTCAGGGTCTGGGTGTCTTGCACCAGCGCGCTCAGCAAGGTGCCGATGCGCAGCGGCGTCGGGCTGTCGATGTTCAGGGTGCTGCCGCTCAGCGCCGTGTTGAGCAGGCTCACCATTGAACGAAACACCGTCGGCTGGCCCGGCACTTGCGGCAGCACCTGGGAGGTCAGCACTTTGCCTTGCAGCAGGGTGCCCACCGGCAGTTGTGTGGTATCGATGCGGGTGAGGGTGGCGACGCTGGAGGCAATGGCTTGTTGCACCGTCACGGCGAGGTTGCCGGCCGATGGCTGGGTAATTGCCAGGTTCGTGCCCTGTGGCAGCGGTTGGCTGCTGGTGGCCTGAACCGTGGTCTGACGGCCGCTTTCAAGGGTGACCTTGAGCAGCAGTTGAAAGGACTGATCCGCCTGCTTCAGCGACAGCACTTCGGCTTTGGCGGTCTGCCCGACGGTAATCAGGCCCTCCATCGGCGTCAGCAGCTTGAGCAGTTCGCCACTCACCACCTGCGGTCGCGACGTCGCGGGCGTGGTCGGTGGTAGCGGGAGGATGTTCATTTCGCCTGTCATACGCGGTCACAACCTGAGGAAATTGCCCTCTTTAGAGTGGGGCATGGCATGTATAATGCCGCCCGTCTTTCACAGAGTGGCGAAAACATTGCATTTGTTTGACGCAGCTCTCTAGAACAGGCCGCCAATGCATCTATGCTGCATCTCTTTAGCGGCCGTTCCGCCGCCGACTTGAACCGTAAAGGCCCGTGATCTCTTGACCAGTCCTGTCCTGCAAACCGTTGCCCTTGCTTGTGAGCGAGACCTTCGACTGCTCTTCGAAAATCTCGAATTGAGACTGGCCAGTGGCGAAATGTTGCAAATCAGCGGCCCCAACGGCAGTGGCAAAACCAGCCTTTTGCGTTTGCTTTCGGGCCTGATGCAACCGACCGCCGGTCAAGTGCTGCTCAATGGCCAGCCGCTGAACGAACAACGCAGCGAACTGGCGCGCAATCTGCTGTGGATCGGTCATGCCGCGGGCATCAAGGATCTGCTGACCCCCGAAGAAAACCTCAGCTGGCTCTGCGCGCTGCATCAACCGGCCTCCCATGAAGCCATTTGGGCAGCGCTTGCTGCTGTCGGACTGCGCGGTTTCGAAGATGTTCCGTGCCACACCCTGTCCGCCGGTCAGCAACGCCGCGTGGCCCTGGCACGGTTGTATCTGGACAGCCCGCCGCTGTGGATCCTCGACGAGCCGTTCACTGCGCTCGACAAGCAAGGCGTGGCGCAACTCGAAGAACACCTGGCCGCGCACTGTGAGCGCGGCGGCATGGTGGTACTGACCACGCACCACACGCTGAGTCGAATGCCGACCGGCTATCGCGACATTGATCTGGGGAATTGGGCCGTATGAGTGTTTTCGGCCTGTTGGTCGCCCGTGAGGCTCGCTTGTTGTTCCGCCGTCCGGCGGAATTGGCCAATCCGTTGGTGTTCTTCGCGATCGTGGTTTCGCTGTTCCCGTTGGCGGTCGGTCCCGAGTCTCAATTGTTGCAAACCTTGTCTCCGGGACTGGTCTGGGTGGCAGCCCTTTTATCGGTTTTGCTCTCGCTGGACGGGCTTTTCCGCAGTGATTTCGAAGACGGTTCCCTTGAACAGTGGGTCCTTTCGCCGCACCCCCTGCCTCTTCTGGTTTTGGCCAAGGTACTGGCACACTGGGCCTTCTCTGGTCTGGCACTGGTTTTGCTCGCTCCACTGCTGGCGTTGATGCTCGGTTTACCCACCGCCTGTCTGCCCGTGTTGCTGCTTTCCCTGTTGCTGGGTACACCGGTGCTGAGCCTGCTCGGTGCGGTGGGCGCGGCCCTGACGGTAGGCTTGAAGCGGGGCGGCTTGTTGCTGGCGCTGCTGATTCTGCCGTTGTACATCCCGGTGTTGATTCTCGGCAGTGGCGCCTTGCAGGCGGCATTGCAGGGCATGCCGGCGATCGGTTATCTCCTGTGGCTTGGTAGCCTGACCGCCCTGGCGATAACCCTGACACCTTTTGCAATAGCTGCTGGCCTGAAGATCAGCGTCGGCGAATAATGAGGTCTGGTTAAATTTTAACCAGTAAAGACCCTAGGCTGCTCGTGATGGCGAGCAGCAACCGTGATGGAAACAGTAATGAACTGGACCTGGTTTCATAAGCTCGGCTCACCCAAATGGTTTTATGGCATCAGCGGCAAACTGCTGCCGTGGCTGAGCATCGGAGCGTTGCTGCTGATCAGCATTGGTGTCGTTTGGGGCCTGGCCTTCGCGCCGCCGGACTACCAGCAAGGCAACAGCTTTCGCATCATCTATATCCACGTTCCCGCCGCCATGCTGGCGCAGTCGGTCTACGTGATGCTGGCGGTGTGCGGCATCGTCGGGCTGGTGTGGAAAATGAAACTGGCCGACGTCGCCCTGCAATGCGCGGCGCCCATCGGTGCCTGGATGACCGCCGTGGCGCTGGTCACCGGGGCGATCTGGGGCAAACCGACCTGGGGTTCGTGGTGGGTCTGGGATGCACGACTTACGTCCATGCTGATTCTGCTGTTTCTGTACTTCGGTCTCATTGCGCTGGGCAACGCCATCAGCAATCGTGACAGCGCGGCCAAGGCCTGCGCGGTGCTGGCGATTGTCGGCGTGATCAACATCCCGATCATCAAATACTCGGTGGAGTGGTGGAACACCCTGCACCAGGGCGCGACATTCACCCTCACAGAAAAACCGGCGATGCCGGTCGAAATGTGGCTGCCATTGCTGCTGACGGTGCTGGGTTTCTACTGTTTCTTCGGCGCGGTTTTACTGCTGCGCATGCGCCTTGAAGTGCTCAAACGCGAGGCCCGCGCCAGTTGGGTGAAAGCCGAAGTGCAGAACAGCCTGGAGGCCGCTCGATGACTTTTGCTTCATTCGGCGACTTCCTCGCCATGGGCCATCACGGCCTGTATGTCTGGTCAGCCTACGGCATCAGCCTGGCAGTGCTGGCCCTCAACGTGGCGGCGCCGATCCTGGCCCGCAAGCGGTATCTGCAACAAGAGGCGCGTCGTCTGCGCCGGGAGAACGGCAAGTGAATCCGCTGCGCAAAAAGCGTCTTATCATCATTCTCGCGATCCTGGTCGGTGTCGGCGCTGCCGTCGGTCTGGCCCTGAGCGCCCTGCAGCAGAACATCAATCTGTTTTACACCCCGACGCAAATCGCCAACGGCGAAGCGCCGCAAGACACGCGTATCCGTGCGGGCGGCATGGTCGAGAAGGGGTCGCTGCAACGCTCCGGCGATTCGCTGGACGTGAAATTCATCGTCACCGACTTCAACAAGTCCGTGACCATCAGTTACCGCGGCATCCTCCCGGACCTGTTCCGCGAAGGGCAGGGCATCGTTGCGCTGGGCAAATTGAACGCCGATGGCGTGGTGGTGGCTGACGAAGTGCTGGCCAAGCACGATGAGAAATACATGCCGCCGGAAGTGACCAAGGCTTTGAAAGACAGTGGTCAATCTGCTCCAACGCCCGCGAAGGAGGGTTGATCGATGACGTCTGGAATCTTTATTCCTGAACTCGGCCATCTGGCCATGATTCTGGCGCTGTGTTTCGCGCTGGTTCAGGCCGTCGTGCCATTGCTCGGTGCCTGGCGCGGTGATCGTTTGTGGATGAGCCTGGCCCAGCCGGCCGCCTGGGGGCAGTTCGCGTTTCTGCTGTTCGCTTTCGGTTGCCTGACCTACGCGTTCATGGCCGACGACTTCTCCGTCGCCTACGTCGCCAGCAACTCCAACAGCGCCTTGCCGTGGTACTACAAGTTCAGTGCAGTGTGGGGCGCGCACGAAGGTTCGTTGCTGTTGTGGGCATTGATCCTCGGCGGCTGGACCTTCGCCGTGTCGGTGTTCTCCCGGCAGTTGCCGCAAGTCATGCTGGCGCGGGTGCTGGCGGTGATGGGCATGATCAGCACCGGTTTCCTGCTGTTCCTGATCCTTACCTCCAACCCGTTCGCACGGATCCTGCCGCAGATTCCGGTGGACGGTCGTGACCTCAACCCGCTGCTGCAAGACATCGGCCTGATCGTTCACCCGCCGATGCTGTACATGGGCTACGTCGGTTTCTCCGTGGCCTTCGCGTTCGCCATCGCGGCATTGCTCGGCGGTCGACTCGATGCAGCGTGGGCGCGTTGGTCGCGTCCATGGACCATCGTCGCCTGGGCCTTCCTCGGTATCGGCATCACGCTCGGTTCGTGGTGGGCTTACTACGAACTCGGCTGGGGCGGCTGGTGGTTCTGGGACCCGGTGGAAAACGCCTCCTTCATGCCTTGGCTGGTGGGCACTGCGTTGATCCACTCGTTGGCGGTCACGGAAAAACGTGGCGTGTTCAAGAGCTGGACCGTGTTGCTGGCCATCGCTGCGTTCTCGTTGAGCTTGCTGGGTACATTCCTGGTGCGTTCCGGCGTGCTGACCTCGGTTCACGCCTTTGCCTCCGATCCCGAGCGCGGCGTGTTCATCCTGATTTTCCTGCTGTTCGTGGTGGGTGGTTCGCTGACGTTGTTCGCCCTGCGTGCACCGGTGGTGAAGAGCCATGTCGGCTTCAACCTCTGGTCTCGCGAAACCTTGCTGCTGGGCAACAACCTGGTGCTGGTGGTAGCGGCGTCGATGATCCTGCTCGGCACCTTGTACCCGCTGATTCTCGATGCAATGACCGGCGCCAAGCTGTCGGTCGGCCCGCCGTATTTCAACGCGCTGTTCATTCCGTTGATGGCGTTGCTGATGGTGGTGATGGCGGTTGGCATGCTGGTGCGCTGGAAAGACACGCCGGTCAAATGGCTGATGAGCATGCTGACCCCGGTGTTGCTCGGCAGCGCCGCGCTGGCCGTGGTGGCTGGCGTCGCTTATGGCGATTTCAACTGGGCCGTGATCGCGACGTTCATGCTGGCCGCCTGGGTGTTGCTGGCCGGTATCCGCGACATCTTCGACAAGACCCGCCACAAAGGCCTGATCAAAGGCCTGCCGACCCTGACTCGCAGCTATTGGGGCATGCAGCTTGCGCATTTGGGTATCGCCGTGTGCGCGCTCGGTGTCGTGCTGTCGAGCCAGAACAGCGCCGAACGTGACCTGCGCCTGGCACCGGGCGAGTCCATGGACCTGGGCGGTTACCAGTTCGTGTTCGAAGGCGCCAAGCACTTCGAAGGCCCGAACTTCACCTCCGACAAAGGCACCGTACGGGTGATCCGCGACGGCAAGGAAATCAGTGTGTTGCACCCGGAAAAACGCCTGTACACCGTGCAGAACTCGGTGATGACTGAAGCCGGGATCGACGCCGGGTTCACCCGCGACCTTTATGTCGCACTCGGCGAACCGCTGGGTGATGGCGCCTGGGCCGTGCGCGTGCACGTCAAACCGTTCGTGCGTTGGATCTGGTTCGGCGGTCTGCTGACCGGTTTGGGCGGGCTGCTGGCGGCGCTGGATCGTCGTTATCGGGTCAAGGTGAAAAGCCGCGTGCGTGAAGCACTGGGCATGACGGGAGCGACTGCATGAGACGTTGGTTGATGCTGTTGCCGCTGGCGGTTTTTCTGGTGGTGGCTGTTTTCCTTTATCGCGGGCTCTATCTGGACCCGGCCGAGCTGCCTTCGGCAATGATCGGCAAGCCGTTCCCGGAGTTTTCACTGCCCGCGGTGCAGGGCGACAAGACCCTGACCAAGGCAGATCTTCTCGGTAAACCGGCGCTGGTCAACGTGTGGGGCACCTGGTGCATTTCCTGCCGGGTCGAGCACCCGGTGTTGAACAAGCTGGCCGAGAAGGGCGTGGTGATCTACGGCATCAACTACAAGGACATCAATGCGGATGCCTTGAAGTGGCTGGTGGAGTTCCACAACCCGTATCAACTGGACATCCGTGACGACGAAGGCACGCTGGGCCTGAACCTCGGCGTATACGGCGCTCCGGAAACCTTCTTCATCGACGCCAAGGGCATCATCCGCGACAAATTCGTCGGCGTGATCGACGAGCAGGTCTGGCGCGAAAAACTGGCGGCCAAGTATCAGGCGCTGGTGGACGAGGCCAAGCCATGAAGCGCTGGATAGCTGCCGTTGTATTGGGCTTGAGCATGGCCGGCGTGGTGCACGCGGCCATCGACACCTATGAGTTCGCCAAAGAAGCTGATCGCGAGCGTTTTCGCGAGCTGACCAAAGAGCTGCGTTGCCCCAAGTGCCAGAATCAGGACATTGCCGATTCCAACGCACCGATCGCCGCCGACCTGCGCAAAGAGATTTTCCGCATGCTGGGCGAGGGCAAGGACAATCAGCAGATCATCGATTTCATGGTCGATCGCTACGGTGATTTCGTCCGCTACAAACCCGCACTCAACGCCAAGACTGCCTTGCTCTGGTTCGGCCCCGCCGGCCTGCTGCTGGGCGGTTTTGTGATCATCGCCGTGATCGTCCGCCGTCGTCGCGTCCAACGCGCTGATGCCAAGGATGAGCTTTCTGCCGAGGAGCGCGAGCGCCTCGATCAACTGTTGGATAAAACCAAGAATGATTGATTTCTGGCTCGCTGCAGGTCTGCTGCTTCTGGTTGCCCTGAGTTTTCTGTTGATCCCCGTTCTGCGTGGCCGCCGCGCCCAGCTGGAAGAGGATCGTACTGCCCTGAACGTCGCGCTGTATCAAGAGCGCGTGGCTGAGTTGCAAACCGAGCAGGAAGAGGGCGTGCTCAACGCTGCGCAACTGGAAACCGGTCGCGCCGAAGCTGCTCGTGAGTTGCTCGCCGACACCGAAGGCGCCGATGCACCGCGCGCGGCACGTCTGGGCAAACCGTTGCCATTGCTGGCGGCGATTCTGGTGCCGGTGTTGGGGCTTGGGCTCTACCTGCATTTCGGCGCCAGCGACAAGGTCGAATTGACCCGCGAATTCTCCCAGGCACCGCAGTCGATGGAAGAGATGACCCGCCGTCTGGAACGCGCCGTCGCTGCTCAACCGGATTCGGCCGAAGGCCTGTACTTCCTGGGTCGCACTTACATGGCGCAAGATCGTCCCGCCGACGCGGCGAAGATCTTCGAGCGCACGGTGAACCTGGCCGGTCGTCAGCCGGAACTGCTCGGCCAATGGGCGCAAGCCCAGTACTTCGCCGATGGCAAGAAGTGGTCGGACAAGGTTCAGGCCCTCACCGACGAAGCGCTGAAAGCCGATCCGAAGGAAGTCACCAGCCTTGGCCTGCTCGGTATCGCCGCGTTTGAAAGCGCGCATTATCAGGACGCCATCGATTACTGGAATCGCCTGTTGGTGCAACTGCCGCCGGAAGACGGCTCCCGCTCCGCGCTGCAAGGCGGTATTGCCCGGGCTACCGAGAAACTCGAAGCCAGCGGCGGCAAGGTTGCCCAGGCGCCTGCGCCCAAGGTTGCGGCGCTGCTCAAGGTCAGCGTCGATCTGGCGCCAGAGCTCAAGGCCAAGGTTCAGCCGGGTGACAGCGTGTTCATTTTCGCCCGCGCCACCTCGGGGCCTCCCGCACC
The DNA here is from genome assembly GCF_949768225.1 of Pseudomonas sp. IT-P44. Lineage (NCBI taxonomy): Bacteria > Pseudomonadati > Pseudomonadota > Gammaproteobacteria > Pseudomonadales > Pseudomonadaceae > Pseudomonas > Pseudomonas sp. IT-P44. Next base: position 65,291 of record NZ_CATKQM010000023.1, read on the forward strand.
ATTGGCCGCCAAACGCCTGACCGTGGCTGACTTGCCGGCGACCGTCGAACTGGGCGATGCCGACGCAATGATGCCGCAGTTGAAACTGTCGAACTTTCCTGAAGTCCAACTGGTTGCGCGTATCTCACGGGCCGGCCAGCCGACTGCCGGTGAATGGATCGGTCGCAGCCAGCCTCTGGCCAGCAGCACCACCGCGGCGCAAAAACTGATCATCGACAGCCCAGATAAATAACAGGAACCACCGCCATGACCGCCATTGCTCGTATTACCCTGCTCAGTCTGGTTTTGGGGTTAAGCGCGTGTGCGGTCCAGCGCCCCGAGCCGACGTCGCTGCCCCCGATCCCGCCGTCGCAGCCCCGCCCGACGCCATCAACGACACCGACGCCAGGCAAGCCAAGTATTCCGGCCAAGCCCGCTAAACCGATGCCACGCACCTCGGCCAGCTTCGCACCGCCACCGGGCGGTAACAGCCATTGGGATCAGAAGCTCGGCGTATATGTGCTCGATGACCAGACCAACACCTTCTACCGCCAGCGCACGTACTACCGCTGGAACAACGGCTGGAGCCGCTCGATCAGCCCGAACGGGCCATGGGAAGACACGGACATCCATGGCGTACCCGGTGGGTTGGGACGGCAATTCGGGCAGTAAATGGAAACGGCGATCTACGGATCGCCGTTTTGCTGTCCGGAGTCTGTGAAGGACGTTCAGAGAATGACGCGGTACTCGGTCAATGCTTTGCTCGATTGAACCAGGCCCTGACGCAGCAGAAGTTCAAGGTAACTATCGACATCCATCGGCGGCAGCTTCAGTTGCTTGCGTTGCCGTTGTGCCGCCTCGATCACTGCCGCTGGATCGAGATCAAAAAGGTTATCGACGAACTCGTCAGGGTGTTGAGCCTCAATACCGAAGGGGCTCAGGGCGGTGCAGGGGAAATCTTTCTGGTTGAAGGTGACGATGACGCTGGCATTACAGTGAATGGCAACAGCCAGGACATGTCGATCATCGACGTCGGGTAGCGTCAGTCCTTCAATAAGCTCTTCGTAACCGGACACGCAAGCGTCGGGTAATGCCTGATCCATCAGTTCGGAGGTGCGGTTCAGTTGTCCTGTGGTCAGATCCGGACGGTTTTTGAGCAAATTGCGTTTCCATTCGTTATGTATCTCCATTGTCCATTTCGCTCTAAAACGTCCGGAGAGTGCAAGCCACATCAAAAAATCTCTCAGGGGCGCGGGGTACAGCACACATGCGTCATATACAGCGGTAAAAGAGGAGTGCCTCACTCGTATCCTGTCCTTAACGCTTGTGCCTGCTCGGCGAGCAGCATCATTGCTTGCTCGCTGGCGGTATCGCGCCGGTTTTTATAGTCCATCAAATCGGCAAAGCGCACACGTCGGTGCTTGCCGGTTTTGTGGTAGGACAAGTCGCCGGATTCGAGCAGTTTGATCAGGTGCGGGCGTGAGACGTTAAGCAGATCAGCCGCTTCCTGCGTCGTCAGTTCAGCGTGAACCGGGACTACTTTGACAGCATTGCCCGCAGCGAGCGCTTCCAGGATATCGACTAGCAAACGAAGAGCCGAAGTGGGTAATTCGACGCTGTGAGCCTCATTCTGTTCGTCGAAAATCTGGATGCGCTGTGTTTCGAATTGAGTGGCAAGGTAGGCCGCCAATGCGCGCTGACCTTCAATAGCAGCCTGCACTTCGCGCTCCAGCGGGAGGTTTATCGTCGGATGGAGGGTGGGTGACATGATGGTTCCAGCCTTCTGAGTAAGCGAAGCTGGCAGGCTATTCGAAATAATCGAAAATCGCAATAAACGAAACAGGTGCTCTCAGACCCTTTTTACCAACAACCCCTGCACATACTCCACAAACGCCCGAGCCTTGGCGCTGGCCATCCGCCCGGTTGGAAACACCGCCCAGAGTTCCTGAATCGGCAGCGTCCATTCCGTCATTACCTCCCTGACCACTCCGCTGGCCAGCTCCGGTGCAAACATCCACGCCGACGCCATGGTCAGCCCTTGATGGGCCAGCACCGCTTCACGCAGACCTTGCGCGGCGCTGACGCGAATCCTGCCGCTGACGGTGACGGTTTGTTCTTCAAGCAGCCGGACCGCTCCTACAGGGATCTGTGTTGTGGGTCAGAACGCCGCTTTGCCTATTGAAGAACCACCGTCTACAAACAGCGTCTGGCCGGTGATGAATCCACTCTGTTCGGACAGCAAAAATGCAATCGCGGCGGCAATTTCTTGCGGTTGTCCCAGACGCCCCATCGGCACACCGGCCAGATAACGCGCCTCGCCCTCGCTTCCCGGCGGGTTGTTGGCGCGGAACAGTTCCGTTTCCGTCGGTCCCGGTGCCACGGCGTTCACCGTCACGCCGGTTTGCGCCAGTTCCAGCGCCCAGGAGCGCGTGAAGCTGATCAACGCCGCTTTTGCCGCGGCATACGCCGTGCGCTGGGTAATCCCGAGCACCGTCAGGCTGGAAATGTTCACCACCCGACCCCAACCCTTGGCGCGCATGTTCGGCAGCAGCGCCTGGGTGGCCTGCAACGCCGAGTGCAGGTTGACCCGCATCACGTCATCGAACGTATCGAGGTCGATTTCTCCCAACACTTGCGGGCGTACAAGGCCGACGTTATTGACCAGCCCATCGAATTCGTAAGTCCCGGCCAAGTCCGCCAGCACTTCCTGGGTGAGCGCCCTGTCGCTCAAATCCAGCGGAAACAGGATGCCGGGAAAACTCAGGTCAGGCGTGCGGGCAATGCCGACCACCCGGTGTCCGGCGCGGTCCAGGTGTTCGGCCACCGCGCGGCCAATGCCTTTGCTGGCGCCGGTGATGAGAAAAGTACGTCGGGTCATTGCACACTCCTTGAACAAAACATGCCGCAGGTCAGGCGGCATTTGAACCGGTCAACCGCGAACCACATCCCGCATCGCTTCAGGCTCCGGACGCTGAGTGTAAACCGGGAATACCTCGGGGTGATTGCTGACGCAGAGCGAAAGAATTCATTCTCGGGGAGACTTGCCCGCGAAGCTTTTGGATGTCTATGCCGTCGCCAGCGAACGCTCCTGCGAAACACTCAAAAACCGCAACAACGCCAGCAGTGGAAACGCGCTACCCACAATCACGATCCACAACCAGCCGCCGTGTTCGTACACCGCACTGGCTACCGAGGAACCAAACGCACCGCCGATGAAGATGCTGGTCATGTACAACGCATTCAGGCGACTGCGGCTTTTGGCGTCGAGGGCGTAGACCGCCCGTTGGCCGAGGACCATGTTCATCTGTACGCAGAAGTCGAGCACCACGCCGGTGACGGCGAGGCCGATGACGCTGTAGGCCGGATGGATGAACGCTGGCAGGAAGCTCAGGCTGGCGAACAACAGCGCCAGCAGCGAAGCGATGCGGGTGTGGCCAGCATCGGCGAGTCGACCGGCGATGGGCGCGGCGATGGCTCCGATGGCGCCGACCAGGGCGAAAATCGCGATCTGGGTTTGCGACAAGCCATGATTACGTGCCAACTCCAGTGGCACGGCGGTCCAGAACAGGCTGAACGTGGCGAACATGCAGCCCTGATAAAACGCACGCTGGCGCAATACCGGTTGCTGGCGCAGCAGCGTCCACAGCGAACCGAGCAACTGACCGTAGGAGGCGCTGTGATCAGGCTGGCGCTTGGGAATGGTCATGGCCAGCACGATACTGATGGCCGCCATCAACACCGCCGCAATCACAAACATCGCCCGCCAGCCGAAGTGGTCAGCCACGACGCTGGACACCGGTCGCGCCAGCAGGATCCCCAGCAGCAAACCACCCATGATCCCGCCGACCACTCGACCGCGAGATTCCTCCGGTGCCAGGTGCGCGGCCAGTGGAATCAGGATCTGTACCGACACCGAGCTGAAACCCACCAGCAACGAGATCAGCAGAAACACATTCGGCTGATCGGTGAACGCGGCGCCCAACAGACTGGCAATCGCCACCACGGTGGTGATGATCATCAGTCGGCGGTTTTCCAGCAGGTCACCCAGCGGCACCAGGAAGAACAGGCCCAGCGCATAGCCAATCTGGGTCAGCGAAACGATCAGGCTGGCCATGGTGCTGGTCAGGCCGATGTCGGGCGCGATCAGGCCGATGATCGGTTGCGCGTAGTAAATGTTGGCAACGATGGCGCCGCAGCAGAAGGCAAACAGCAGCACCATGCCTTTGGTCATTGTCGCGGCGCCGTGGGGCGCCTGAGTCGCTGAGTTCATAACGTGTCTCGCTGAACAGAAAGGAATGCGTGAAGGCTAAGTGGCAGGCCGAGTCGGCGGAAGAGGGATTGGAGTGATAGCAATCATTCCTTTGCGGAATGGGTGGCGCTGGAACCTGCGCCTGAATTTCAAGATCCGATGATACATTCACTTACATCTTGTTCGATAGCGTGCTTATGTTCTCTCTTACGACCCATCACCGGAAGGCACTTTCATGAACGCGATGTTCCGTTACCTGATTCGCGGCACTTTGATCGGATTGTTCATGGCAAGCCTCGCCCAGGCTGCGGACGCACCGGGCATGCGCATCGGCGTACGCGGCGAGATCACCGGCGTCAGCCCCGACGTGTTGAAAGTCCACGTCAACAGCGGCGAAAACGTGGTCATCAACCTGACCAAGGACACCAGGATTCGCGCCGTCACCCTGGCCAATATTGAAGACATCAAACCCGGCAGCTACATCGGCTCGGCGGCCATTGCGCAGGAAGATGGCTCGCTCAAAGCGCTGGAAGTCCACGTCTTTCCGCCGGAGCTGGCCGGCAGTGGCGATGGGCATCGACCCTTCGACTTGGTCAAGGGCAGCAGCATGACCAACGGCAGCGTCGGTGATCTGGTGGTCAGTAATGGTCGGGTGTTGACCGTCAACTACAAGGGCGGACAGCAGAAGATACTGGTCCCGGAAGATGTGCCGATCGTGAACCTGGTGCCGGGGGATCGCAGCTTGCTGAAGGTGGGTGTGAAGGTCGTGACGTTTGTGACTCAGAGTGCGGATGGAACGCTGACCGCTCAATCCATCTCGGCTGGCAAGGACGGCGTGACACCGCCGATGTAACGGTGTACCGAAATTCCTGTGGGAGCGGCGGTGCGACGATTCGACTTGCTCGCGAATGCGGTGTGTCAGTCGACATCAATGTCTAATGACACACCGCATTCGCGAGCAAGCCCGCTCCCACAGTTGTTCTATGGCGTGGCGAAAACTTCCACAAAAAAGGCGACCTTCTCAGGTCGCCTTTTTCATTGGGCTATCAGCGTTTACTGAGCGTAAATCTGATCAAAGATCCCACCATCATTGAAGTGCGTCTTCTGCACGGTGCGCCAGTCACCGAAGGTCTTCTCCACCGACAGGAAATCCACTTTCGGGAAGCGGTCGGTGTACTTGGCCAGTACCGCCGGGTCACGCGGACGCAGGTAGTTTGCCGCAGCAATTTCCTGGCCTTCCGGCGACCACAGGTACTTCAGGTATTCCTCGGCTGCTGCGCGGGTGCCTTTCTTCTCGACCACTTTGTCGACCACGGCCACTGGCGGCTCGGCTTCAGCGGAGACGCTTGGGTAGATCACTTCGAACTGATCACGGCCAAACTCGCGGGCAATCATTTCCGCTTCGTTTTCGAAGGTCACCAGCACGTCGCCGAGCTGGTTGGTCATGAAGGTAGTGGTAGCCGCACGACCACCGGTATCCAGCACCGGTGCTTGCTTGAACAGCTTGCCGACGAAGGCTTTGGCCTTGTTCTCGTCACCGCCGTTTTTCAGCACATAACCCCAGGCCGAAAGGTAGGTGTAGCGGCCGTTGCCCGAGGTTTTCGGGTTCGGCACGATCACTTGCACACCGTCCTTGAGCAAATCCGGCCAGTCTTTCAGGGCCTTCGGGTTGCCTTTGCGGACGATGAACACCGTGGCCGAGGTGAACGGCGCGCTGTGGTTCGGCAGCAGGGTGACCCAGTTGTCCGGGACCAGTTTGCCGTTGTCTGCCAGGGCGTTGATGTCGGTGGCCATGTTCATGGTGATGACGTCAGCCGGCAGGCCGTCGATCACGGAGCGCGCCTGTTTGCTCGAACCGCCGAAAGACATCTGCAGGGTGATGTTTTCGTTGTGCTCGGCTTGCCAGTGTTTCTGGAAGGCAGCGTTGTAGTCCTTGTAGAAATCGCGCATCACGTCGTAGGAAACGTTGAGCAGGGTCGGTGCAGCCTGAGCCACGCTGGTCAATGCCAGGCCAGCGGCCAGAAGTGAGGCGCCAAAGAGTTTTTTCACTGCGCATTCCTTGTTCTAATTTAAATGTGAGGCAATTTGCCAGCGACTATAACCGGGCTCGTATAGTCCTTTAAAGATTAAAAAGCACTTTGCTTATTCCAGTTTTTTGAACAACACATTGCCGCACCGCGAGCAAAATGCAGCGCCGTGCTCGTGGCTGTTTTTCTTGCACACCGGGCAGTCGTGTTGCAACTGTTCGCCACGCATGGCGTTGGCCAGTTCGGCGGTGAAAATCCCGGTGGGCACGGCGATGATCGAGTAACCGGTGATCATCACCAGCGACGAAATCACCTGGCCCAGGGGCGTCTTCGGCACGATGTCGCCGAAGCCGACGGTGGTCAGCGTTACGATAGCCCAGTAGATGCCTTTGGGAATGCTGGTGAAGCCATGCTCCGGGCCTTCGATCACATACATCAGCGTGCCGAACACCGTGACGAGCGTGCAGACGCTGACCAGAAACACCACGATCTTCTGCTTGCTGCCACGCAGCGCCAACATCAGGTAATTGGCTTGCTTGAGGTACGGACTGAGCTTGAGCACGCGGAAAATCCGCAGCATCCGGATGATCCGGATAATCAGCAGGTACTGCGCATCGGCGTAATACAGGGCGAGGATGCCGGGCACGATCGCCAGCAGATCCACCAGCCCATAGAAGCTGAAGGCATAACGCAGCGGCTTGGGCGAACAGTACAGGCGCAGGCCATATTCGATGGCGAAAATGACCGTGAAGCCCCACTCGATGTACGCCAACACGTTGGCGTAGTTCTGATGAATCGTGTCGATGCTGTCGAGCATCACGATGACGATGCTGGCGAGGATGATCAACAGCAGAATGCCGTCGAAGCGCCGCCCGGCCTTGGTGTCGCTCTGGAAAACCATGACGTAAAGGTCTTCACGCCAGTTTTTGCTGCTGTCCATGGATAACGCCTGAATCGAGAATCAGCGCAGCCTAGGGTGATTCTCCTCCAGAGTGCAAGGCGTACCGGCGACGGTGGTCTTGCCAAACATTTGCATAACCGTGCGGATCAGCCAGCAGGCGAGGATGAACGGCGCGGTCAGCGTTGGCAGGCCGATGGCGGCAAACACCGGCGTCAGCAACAGCGCCGCTGCGATGCCGATGAGCGGCAGCCACGGCTGCTGGCGCTGCGAGCTGAGGGCGAGGGCGGCGAGTACGGCGTTATAGCCACCGAGGCCGATCAATGCGCTATAGAAGTCTTGATGCAGCAGGCTCCAGCCCATGCCCGCGACAGACGCCAGCATCGCCCAGCAGAATGCGCGGCGATCAGCGATCAGCAAACCTACAGCAATCATCGCACCGGCCAGCGGATGACCGAGGAACATCACCTGGCCGAGGCCTTTCAGGGGGGCGAGGAGCATGTTCAACGCACTGACTTCGATCAAATGCGCTTGTGTCGAGGGGGTGGCGAAGCACAGCAGCAACCAGCCCAATCCCACGAAGGGCGCCGTATAGGCCGGCAGGTATTGGCTGACCCGGATGCGTTTGAGCCACTGCTGAGTGAGCATCGCGCTCAATCCGCCCGCAGCAATGATCAGCGGCGGCAACAGCGCGGACCAGGGGAAATACAGGCTCAGCAGCAAACCGAGCAGGACACCGTTGTAACTGAACAGCCCGGCCTGACGATCGGCCTTGGCGTAGTGGCGACGTTGCGCGGTGAGCAAACCGGCGACACCGCCCAGTAGCGCACCGCCGAGCAGGGCCGGTGCGGTGAATAGAATGGCGAGCAGGCACAACAGACCAAACAGCGGATGGCGCTGGAGGAAAATCTGGCTGAAGCCGTTGAGCAGGGCAGTCGCCCAATCGGGGCAGTGGGTGTTGAAGTGGTTGGCAGGCATTTTTTAAGTCGGTGGTGTGTCTGGGGGGACCGAGCTGCCTGCTTCGCGAGCAAGCCCGCTCCCACCCTGAATCTGTGTTCAGTCGGTTGATTTGTGAACAACACAAATCAACTGTGGGAGCGGGCTTGCTCGCGAAGGGGCCGGTACAGGCGCTAAATAAGGGTTTCGATACGCAAAGAGTTAGTCGACCCAGGCTGCCCAAACGGCACACCCGCCGTGATCAATAACGTGTCGCCGCGCTGCGCCATGCCCTGCGCCTGCGCAATCTCCAGCGCCGTCGAACACACCTCATCCACCTGGCGCAGACGATCATTGACCACAGAGTGCACGCCCCAAGCCACGGTCAAGCGGCGGGCCGTCTGCAGGTTCGGCGTCAGGTTCAGAATCGGCACCGTCGGCCGTTCCCGCGCCGCCCGCAGACTCGACGTGCCGGATTCGCTGTAGTTCACCAGCACCGCCACCGGCAACACGTTACTGATGCGACGAATCGCACAGCTGATCGCATCGGAAACGGTCGCCTCGGCTTTCGGCCGGCTGACGTCCAGTTGCGTCTGATAGTCCGGACCGTTTTCCACCTGGCGGATGATCTTGCTCATCATCTGCACAGCTTCTATCGGGTATTCGCCGGACGCGGTTTCCGCTGACAGCATCACGGCATCGGCGCCTTCGGCCACGGCGTTGGCCACATCGGTGACTTCGGCGCGGGTCGGGGCCGGGGAGAAGCGCATCGATTCGAGCATCTGCGTCGCCACCACCACCGGTTTGCCGAGTTGGCGGCAGATGCTGATGATGTTCTTCTGAATCTGCGGCACGCTTTCGGCGGGCACTTCGACGCCGAGGTCGCCACGGGCAACCATGATCGCGTCGCTCAATTCGGCGATTTCCCGCAGTTGCGTGACCGCCGATGGCTTCTCGATCTTGGCCATCAAAAACGCTTTGTCGCCGATCAGTTCACGCGCCTCGCGAATGTCTTCCGGGCGCTGCACGAACGACAGCGCGACCCAGTCCACGCCCAACTCCAGACCGAAACTCAAATCGCGACGATCCTTGGCCGTCAGTGGGCTTAACTCCAGAACCGCTTGCGGCACGTTCACGCCTTTGCGGTCCGAGAGTTCACCGCCATTGAGCACCGTGGTGTCGATCGCATCAGCGTATTTGGTGACCACGCGCAGTCGCAGTTTGCCGTCGTCCAGCAGCAAGTCCATGCCCGGCTCCAGCGCGGCGATGATTTCCGGGTGCGGCAGGTTGACCCGGCGTTGATCGCCCGGCGTCGGGTCCAGGTCCAGGCGCAGGGCCTGACCGCGATGCAACTGCACCTTGCCTTCGGCGAACTTGCCGACCCGCAGTTTCGGGCCTTGCAGGTCCATCAGGATCCCGAGCGGATAATTCAGTTGGCGCTCGACTTCACGAATCCATTGATAGCGTTGAGCGTGGTCGGCGTGATCGCCGTGGCTGAAGTTCAGGCGGAAGATGTTGACCCCGGCCTGCACCAGTTCGCGGATGTCTTCGATCCCGTCGGTGGCCGGGCCGAGGGTGGCGAGGATTTTGACCTTTTTATCAGGCGTCATTTTTTGTGCTCTCGAGAATCAGGATGGCGCGGAAGTCGTTGACGTTGGTGCGGGTCGGCTCGGTGACGATCAACGCGTCGAGCGCTGCGAAATAGCCGTAGCCATTGTTGTTGTCGAGTTCATCGCTGGCGCTCAAACCGAGGGCGGCGGCGCGGGCGTAGCTGTCCGGGGTCATGATCGCCCCGGCATTGTCTTCGGAGCCGTCGATGCCATCGGTATCGCCGGCCAGCGCGTAGACGCCGGGCAAGCCTTTGAGGCTGTCGGTCAGGCTCAGGAGGAACTCGGCATTGCGCCCGCCGCGACCATTGCCGCGCACGGTGACCGTGGTTTCACCGCCCGAAAGGATCACGCACGGCGCCGCCAATGGCTGGCCATGCAAGACCACTTGCCGCGCGATGCCGGCGTGAACCTTGGCCACCTCGCGGGATTCGCCTTCCAGATCGCCGAGGATCAGCGGACTGAAACCGGCCTGACGGGCTTTCACTGCAGCGGCTTCAAGCGACTGTTGCGGGCGGGCGATCAATTGGAAATGACTGCGCGCCAGGCTCGGGTCGCCGGGTTTGACCGTCTCCGATTCCGGGCTTTGCAGCCAGTTGCGCACCGACGCCGGGACTTCAATGTCGTAGCGCTTGAGGATCGCCAGCGCTTCGGCGGAGGTGCTCGGGTCGGCGACGGTGGGGCCGGAGGCGATGACCGTGGCGAGGTCGCCCGGTACATCGGAAATCGCATAGGTATAAACAGTGGCGGGCCAGCAGGCTTTGCCGAGACGGCCGCCCTTGATCGCCGAGAGGTGCTTGCGCACGCAGTTCATCTCGCCGATGGTCGCGCCGGATTTGAGCAGGGCTTTGTTGATCGATTGCTTGTCGGCGAGCGTAATCCCTTGGGCCGGAAGGGCGAGCAACGCAGATCCGCCACCGGAGAGCAGGAAGATGACGCGGTCGTCTTCGCTCAGGTTGCTGACCAGATCCAGCACGCGCTTGGCGACGGCCAGGCCGGCGGCGTCGGGCACCGGGTGAGCGGCTTCGACGACTTCGATTTTTTCGCACGGGGCGCCGTGACCGTAACGCGTCACCACCAGGCCGGACACTTCACCCTGCCAGCAGCGCTCGACCACTTGGGCCATGGCGGCGGCAGCTTTGCCAGCGCCGATGACGATCACGCGACCACTGCGGTCAGTGGGCAAATGAGCTTCGAGGACTTGCTGCGGATGGGCCGCGTCAATGGCTGTGGCAAACAGCTCACGCAGGAATTGTTGCGGATCGACCGACATGGCGGGCTCCCGGATTTTCTTGTTATTAGGGGAAAACTATTTGCCCCTGTAGGAGCGAGGCTTGCCCGCGAACCGGACACCACGGTGTTTCTGCTGCACCGAGGCGCTCCCTTCGCGGGCAAGCCTCGCTCCTACAGGGAGCAATGGCTTACTGCTTATCGCGAATCGAGAAATTCGCCATGTGCTCCAGGCCTTTGATCAGCGCCGAGTGGTCCCAGTTGCTGCCACCGATGGCCGCGCAGGTGCTGAACACTTGCTGGGTGTTGGCGGTGTTCGGCAGGTTGATGTTCAGCTCTTTCGCGCCTTGCAGGGCCAGGTTCAGGTCCTTCTGGTGCAGGCTGATGCGGAAGCCTGGGTCGAAGGTGCCCTTGATCATGCGCTCGCCATGCACTTCGAGGATTTTCGACGAAGCGAAACCGCCCATCAGCGCTTCACGCACCTTGGCTGGATCGGCACCGTTTTTCGAAGCGAACAGCAGGGCTTCGGCCACGGCCTGAATGTTCAGCGCGACGATGATCTGGTTCGCCACTTTCGCGGTTTGCCCGTCGCCGTTACCGCCCACCAGGGTGATGTTCTTGCCCATCGCCTGGAACAGCGGCAAGGCGCGTTCGAAGGCATCGGCATCGCCGCCGACCATGATGCTCAGGGTCGCAGCCTTGGCGCCGACTTCACCGCCGGACACCGGCGCGTCGAGGTACTGCGCGCCTTTTTCGTTGATCTTGGCCGCGAAGGCTTTGGTGGCGGTGGGTGAGATCGAGCTCATGTCGATGACGACTTTGCCCTTGCCGACACCGGCCGCAATGCCATCGGCACGGAACAGCACGTCATCGACCTGCGGGGTATCCGGCACCATGACGATGATGAATTCAGCTTCTTGCGCAACTTCTTTCGGGTTCGCCAGGGCGACAGCGCCACCGGCGATCAGGTCGGCAGGCGCGGCGTCGTGATGCGCCGACAGGAACAGGCTGTGACCGGCTTTCTGCAGGTTCAACGCCATTGGGTGGCCCATGATGCCGGTGCCGATAAATCCGATTTTAGCCATGAGAAAATCCTCTTGTTTTTATTGCTCTGTTCGCAAAATTCGTGGGTGTCAGCGAGGGCGCCTTCGCGGGCAAGCCTCGCTCCTACAGGGGCAGGGTTGTTCGTAGGAGCGAGGCTTGCCCGCGAAGAACGATGACGCGGTTTTCGATCAGATCGCGTTATGGGTTTTCAGCCAGCCCAGGCCCGCTTCGGTGGTGGTCAGTGGCTTGTATTCGCAACCGACCCAACCCTGATAACCAATCCGGTCCAGGTGTTCGAACAGGAAGCGGTAATTGATTTCACCGGTGCCCGGTTCGTTGCGCCCCGGGTTGTCCGCCAATTGCACGTGATTGATTTCACTGAGGTGCGATTGCAGGGTGCGGGCCAGGTCGCCTTCCATGATTTGCATGTGATAGATGTCGTATTGCAGGAACAGATTGGCGCTGCCGACCTGTTCGCGAATCGACAGGGCTTGCGCCGTGTTGTTCAGGTAGAACCCTGGGATGTCGCGGGTGTTGATCGCTTCCATCACCAGTTTGATGCCCGCCGCTTGCAGCTTGTCGGCCGCGTACTTGAGGTTGGCGACAAAGGTTTTTTCCACGGTGGCATCGTCGACGCCTTGTGGACGAATACCGGCCAGGCAGTTGACCTGGGTGTTGCCCAGCACTTGCGCGTAGGCAATGGCCAGATCGACACCGGCGCGGAATTCTTCGACGCGGTCCGGCAGGCACGCGATACCGCGTTCGCCCTTGGCCCAGTCACCGGCCGGCAGGTTGAACAACACCTGGGTCAGACCATTGGCGTCGAGCTTGGCCTTGATCTCGGCGGAGCTGAAATCGTAAGGGAACAGGTATTCGACACCACTGAAGCCGGCCTTGGCGGCCGCTTCGAAACGGGCGAGAAAGTCCTGTTCGGTGAACAGCATGGACAGGTTGGCTGCGAAACGCGGCATGGTGGTCTCCCGTAAATATGTGAGCTCCCTCTGTAGGAGCGAGGCTTGCCCGCGAAGGCGTTGTGTCAGTCGGCATCAATGTTGAATGGCACGACGCCTTCGCGGGCAAGCCTCGCTCCTACAGGGGGGAGCGGTCAGCTGTTAATCGAGCAGCGAAATCGCGGTCGGCGCATCGTTGCCGACCAGCGCCAGGTCCTCGAATTCGTTGACGGCGTTGATCTCGGTGCCCATGGAAATGTTGGTCACGCGCTCCAGAATAATCTCGACGATCACCGGCACCTTGAACTCTTCGATCAGCTCCTGGGCCCTGCGCAGTGCAGGCTGGATCTGAGCCGGTTCGAACACACGCAGCGCCTTGCAACCGAGGCCTTCGGCAACCGCGACGTGATCGACACCGTAACCGTTGAGTTCCGGAGCGTTCAGGTTATCGAAGGACAGCTGCACGCAGTAGTCCATGTCGAAACCGCGCTGGGCCTGACGAATCAGCCCCAGGTACGAATTGTTTACCACAACGTGGATGTACGGCAGCTTGAACTGCGCGCCCACGGCCAATTCTTCGATCATGAACTGGAAATCATAGTCGCCCGACAGCGCCACAACCTTGCGGTTCGGATCGGCCTTGACCACGCCCAGTGCAGCCGGAATGGTCCAGCCCAGCGGGCCGGCCTGACCGCAGTTGATCCAGTGACGCGGCTTGTAGACGTGCAGGAACTGCGCGCCGGCAATCTGCGACAGACCGATGGTGCTGACGTAGCAGGTGTCTTTGCCGAACACCTGGTTCATCTCTTCGTAAACGCGCTGCGGTTTGACCGGCACGTTGTCGAAGTGCGTCTTGCGTTGCAGGCTGGCTTTGCGCTGCTGGCAGTCTTGCAGCCAGGCGCTGCGGTTTTTCAGCTTGCCGGCGGCTTGCCATTCGCGAGCGACTTCGATGAACACGGTCAGCGCGGCAGCGGCGTCGGAAACGATGCCCAGGTCCGGGTTGAACACGCGGCCGATTTGCGTCGGCTCGATGTCAACGTGAATGAACTTGCGGCCTTCGGTGTACACGTCAATCGAGCCGGTGTGGCGGTTGGCCCAACGGTTACCGACGCCCAGTACCACGTCGGACTTCAGCAGGGTGGCGTTGCCGTAACGGTGCGAAGTCTGCAAGCCCACCATGCCGACCATCAACGGGTGATCGTCCGGGATCGTGCCCCAGCCCATCAGGGTCGGGATCACCGGAATGCCGGTCAGCTCGGCGAATTCCACCAGCAACTCGCTGGCATCGGCATTGATGATGCCGCCACCGGCGACCAGCAATGGACGCTCGGCCTGATCGAGCATGGCCAGGGCCTTCTCGATTTGCACGCGGTTAGCGGTTGGCTTGGCCAGTGGCAGCGGTTCGTAGGCGTCGATGTCGAATTCGATTTCGGCCATCTGCACGTCGAACGGCAGGTCGATCAGCACTGGGCCTGGACGGCCGGAGCGCATTTCGTAGAAGGCTTTCTGGAACGCATACGGCACCTGGCCCGGTTCCATGACCGTGGTCGCCCACTTGGTCACTGGCTTGACGATGGTGGTGATGTCGACAGCCTGGAAGTCTTCCTTGTGCATACGGGCGCGGGGTGCTTGCCCGGTGATGCACAGAATCGGGATCGAGTCGGCCGAGGCGCTGTAGAGCCCGGTGACCATGTCAGTACCGGCCGGGCCGGAAGTGCCGATGCACACGCCGATGTTGCCGGCCTTGGTGCGGGTGTAGCCCTCGGCCATGTGCGACGCGCCTTCAACGTGTCGAGCGAGGACGTGATCGATGCCGCCGACCTTTTGCAGGGCGGAGTACAACGGGTTGATGGCGGCACCGGGGATGCCAAAAGCGGTATCAACCCCTTCGCGGCGCATCACCAGAACGGCGGCTTCGATTGCTCTCATTTTGCTCATGGTTTTGTGCCTCTTACGTTTTGTAATTGTATACAAGTGGCTTTGCGCAGAGTGTATTCACGGCGGACGGCGCAGGTCAATCCATTTTCTCAAGCGACTGTTTCATTCGTCGGAAGCCTGTTCTGCTGTGGCTTTTCGTCGCATGTGGCGCTTTTCGATAATTATTGTATACAAAAAAATAACTCATTGTGTTCTATTTGTTGCATCGGGCTGCGATGAAAACGCGCAGTCCTTCCGCTTTCCCTATAACAAAATGAGGACGGCACCATGAGCGCTTTAACCTTGAAAGTGGCAGTCAACCTGACCAGTCAGGCCATCTCCGCCGCGCGTGCAATCAACGCGGCCCCTTTGACCATCGCCGTGCTGGATGCCGGCGGACACCTGGTTTCCCTGCAACGCGAAGACGGCGCCAGCCTGCTGCGTCCGCAGATCGCCATCGGCAAAGCCTGGGGCGCCATTGCGCTGGGCAAAGGCTCACGCCTGCTGGCGCTGGACGCCCAGCAACGCCCGGCGTTTATCGCGGCGTTGAACAGCCTGGGGCAGGGCAGCGTGGTGCCGGCACCGGGCGGTGTGTTGATTCGGGATCAGGACGGGAATGTGCTGGGAGCTGTGGGCATCAGCGGGGATTTGTCGGATGTTGATGAACAGTGTGCGATCAATGCGATCGAGGCGTTGGGGTTGAAGGCGGATGCGGGGGTAGCAGCTTGAATCATGGGTGACTGATCCACCGCTATCGCGAGCAAGCCCGCTCCCACATCGGATCTGCGTCGTAAGCAAAACCAATGTGGGAGCGGGCTTGCTCCGGGCGGCGTTCCGACGAAAGCAATCTCCCAGACACATCCAGCTAAAAGTCTGCCCCTCAGTCTTCAGTTCACTGACCTAGCCTTCTCATGTATCCAAAATGAGAGAGGCAAAGGAATGCCAGAGCTTTCAGCATCACACCGACTGCGCATCGGTCGGTTTGCCGAACAAAACCGTATCTATCTTCTAACCGCCAATACCCTGAGGCGCGAGCCTGTTTTCAGGGATTACACCTTGGGAAGATTGGTCGTACACCAATTCAAACAAGCACAGGCGCAAGGGTTTGCTGACTCCTTGGCCTTTGTTGTCATGCCCGATCATTTTCACTGGCTGATCCAATTGCAAAAAGGGTCACTGGGCCAGTTGATGTGTCAGACAAAATCACTGAGTACTCGAACAATCAATGCTGCCACGGGCAGGACGGGCAGCCTTTGGCAGCAGAGCTTTCATGATCATGCATTGCGGCGAGAGGAGGATTTGGTGAAACTTGCCCGGTATGTTGTCGCCAACCCGTTGCGGGCGGGGCTGGTCGAAAAGCTTGGCAACTATCCGTTGTGGGATGCGATCTGGGTTTGATCGTAGGATCGAGTCGCCCCCTTCGCGAGCAAGCCCGCTCCCACAATGGATCTGAGTCGTACACAAAACCCCTGTGGGAGCGGGCTTGCTCGCGAAGGGGGGCAGCTAGGTCTACCGATCCGGCTCACACCCTTTAAGCACCAACCGGATAATCGTCTGTGCCGCCGCTTCATAATCCTCTTCATCCAGCTTGGCCTTGCCGGTGATGGCTGTAATCTGCCAGTCAAAGTCGGCATAGGTCTGGGTCGCGGCCCAGATGCTGAACATCAGGTGGTTGGGGTCGATGGGGGCGATCTGCCCGCGGTCGATCCAGGTCTGGATGCAGTCGATGTTGTGTTTCGCCTGGCTGTTCAGTTGTTCGACCAGGTCGGCGCTCAGGTGCGGGGCGCCGTGCATGATTTCGCTGGCGAACACCTTGGAGGCAAAGGGCAAATCGCGGGAGATGCGGATTTTCGAGCGAATGTAGCCGCTCAGCACTTCACTGGGCACGCCGTCGGCGTTGAACGGCGTCGAGGCCTGCAGAATCGGCTCGATGATGCTTTCCAGAACCTCGCGGTAGAGGTTTTCCTTGGATTTGAAGTAGTAGTAGACGTTGGGCTTGGGCAATCCCGCCTTGGCTGCGATGTCACTGGTTTTGGTCGCAGCGAAGCCCTTGTCGGCAAATTCTTCACTGGCGGCACGCAGGATCAGTTCTTTGTTGCGCTCGCGGATAGTGCTCATAAACCAGGTGGTTCCTTGCCTGTTCTGGCGGTTGCGCATGGTAGCACCGGCCTCGCGCGGCGCTCAAGAATGCCCCGTGTGGCGCTCGGCCGCGCTATGCTGCGCAGCATTCATTCCAGAAGGACACCTGATTCATGGCAGGAAGCAGTTTACTGTTGCTGATCGACGACATTGCCGCGGTACTCGACGATGTGGCGTTGATGACCAAAATGGCCGCCAAGAAAACCGCCGGCGTGCTCGGTGATGATCTGGCGCTCAATGCCCAGCAGGTCAGCGGCGTACGTGCCGAACGGGAAATCCCGGTCGTTTGGGCCGTGGCGAAGGGCTCGTTTCTCAACAAACTGATTCTGGTGCCGTCGGCGCTGGCGATCAGTGCATTCATTCCGTGGCTGGTCACGCCGTTGCTGATGGTCGGCGGTGCCTACCTGTGCTTCGAAGGTTTCGAAAAACTCGCGCACAAATTCCTGCACAGCAAGGCTGAGGACCAGGCCGAGCATGCGGAGCTTGTCGAGGCTGTGGCCGACCCGGCGGTGGATCTGGTGGCGTTCGAAAAGGACAAGATCAAGGGCGCCATACGTACCGACTTCATTCTTTCGGCGGAAATCATCGCCATCACCCTTGGCACCGTGGCCGATGCGTCGCTGACCCAGCAAGTCATCGTGCTGTCGGGCATTGCCATCGTCATGACCATCGGCGTCTACGGCCTGGTAGCCGGCATCGTCAAGCTCGATGACCTCGGTCTGTGGCTGACCCAGAAACCCGGCCAGATGGCCAAAAGCATTGGCGGCGGGATTCTGCGTGCGGCACCGTACATGATGAAAAGCCTGTCGGTGATCGGGACGGCGGCGATGTTCTTGGTCGGTGGCGGGATTCTCACTCACGGCGTGCCGGTGGTGCATCACTGGATCGAAAGTGTCAGCGCGGGGGCGGGCGGTGCGGGGTTTGTCGTGCCAACGCTGCTGAATGCGGTAGCGGGAATTGTGGCGGGTGCGGTGGTGTTGGCGGGTGTGATGGTTGTCAGCAAGCTTTGGCAGGTAATCAAACGCTGAACCTGTAGGAGCCGGCTTGCTGGCGATGGTCGTTAACGATAACGCGGGGGTACTGGTTAAGCGCGGCGCACTTGAGACCATCGCCAGCAAGCCGGCTCCTACACCGTGGGCCCTGCACCCCAGTGAAAGCTGCAAAAAAGGCCATTCGATTCACATCGAATGGCCTTTTTTGTTGCCGATGAATTACTCGGCGATCTGCAACTTGCGCGACTCGGTGTACACGTAACGCACCTTTTCGTATTCGAATGGCGAGTTCAGCTGGCCGTAGCGGAAGCTGGTCTGGTGGCGCTTGTCGATGCTGCGCAGGGCCCACACTTCAGGGTGGTTGGAACTGACTTCGGAGACGTTCAGGAAGTTGATCGCCGACTCGGCGGTGAAGTCCACGGCCAGGCCGCCGGTGTCGCGGATATTGGACGGGCCGAGGATCGGCAGCACGAAGTAGGCGCCGCCCGGTACGCCGTAGAAACCGAGCGTCTGGCCGAAGTCTTCGCTCTGGCGCGGCAGGCCCATGGCGGTGGCCGGGTCCCAGAGGCCGGCGATGCCGATGGTGGTGTTGAGCAGCAGGCGCGCAGTGGTTTCCATCGAACGCTGGCCCTTGAACTGCAACAGGCTGTTGAGCAGGTTCGGTACGTCGCCGAGGTTGTTGAAGAAGTTGCTGACCCCGGTGCGCAGGAAGCTTGGCGTGATGTAGCGATACCCGTCGACCACCGGCAGGAACACCCATTGGTCGAAGCGGTAGTTGAAGTGATACACCCGGCGGTTCCACTCTTCCAGCGGGTCGTACACGTTCAGGGCGTTGAGGGAGGAGCGTTCGAATTCGCGCTGATCCAGGCCCGGGTTGAACTTGAGTTTGCTCAGTGGCTCCTTGAAGCCGTCACTGTCGACGACCACCGGGGCGTTGGCTTTGCTGTTGTCGGCATTGGCGACGCCTGCACAGAGTAACGCTGCGATAAGCAGGAGGTATTTAGCCACGGAAGAACTCCAGCATGGCGTCGCTGTTGACGCGATAGTTAAGGTTGCCGCAGTGGCCGCCCAGTGGATAAACCGTCAAGCGGTCGCCGAAGGTCTTGCGCAGGAAACCGAGGTCACCCGGGCCGAGGATCACGTCGTCGGCATTGTGCATGACCGCGATTTTCGGGCTGTCGTGCAGGTAATCCTTCAGGGCATACAGGCTGACCTGGTCGATCAGTTGCAGCAGGCTGCCGCCGTCAGTGCGCGCGCGCCACATCGGGATCACTTGTTCGGTGATGTAGCAGTCGAAGTCGCACTGCAGCGCACGCTTGAGGTATGGCGTGAGGCTGGTGCCTTCGGTGATGGGCGTTTTCGGCGGAGTGATCAGGCCGCGACGGTTGATCAGGTCCGAGGTGAAAGCGATGTCGGCCGCCGAGAATCGGAACGACGTGCCGATCAGCATGGCCATCTGTTCGTTGGTCAGGTGCTGCTTGGACTGCTGGAAGTCGTAGAGCAGGGCGTCATTGAGGTCGATGTAGCCTTTTTGCTGGAAGTATCGGGTCAGTTTGTCCAGCACCAGTTCATAGAACGTGGTGGTGTTGTTGATGCCCTTGACCTCGGTCTGGACGAGTCTGTCCAGGTTGGTGATCGAGGTGTAGAGGTTGACCGGTGGGTTGAGCAGCAAGACTTTCTTGAAGTTGAAGCTGCGGCGGGTTTCATCCAGATGCGCGACAAATGCCGCATCCAGCGCCCCCAGGCTGTAGCCGGTCAGGTAGTAATCGGTGACGGCCACTTTCGGGTTTTGTGCCCGCACGGCCTGCATCACCCGGTACATGTCTTCGGCGTCATCCTTGGTGATGCCGGGTGTGGCAAAGCGTGAAGCGGCACTCATGAAGTCGAAGCTGGTGGGCGACGACAGTTGCACCACGTGGTAACCCGCCTTGTAGTAGAGCTTTTTCAGGTATTCGTTAAGGCTGCTGTCATAGCGCGCACCGGTGCCGGCGATCAGGAAGATCAACGGGGCGGCTTTATCCTGGGTGGCGATGCGGTAGGTCAGCTTCTTCACCGGCCAGAAGTTGTCCGGCAGTTCGAACTCACGCTCCGGGCGCAACGTGACGGTGCGGGTTTCCTGGTCGATGTCATCGTCAAGCGGCAACTCCGGACGCAGGTCCGGCGGCGTCGTGGCGATGGTCGCCTCGAACGGGTTGGTCAAGGGATAGCCATAACTGGCGGCGTCGATATCGACCGCCAGTGCGGACGCACTCAAGATAAGGCCGCTAAACAGGGCGGCGAAGCGCAAGGAACGGAGCATGACTGGATCCCTTATAGAAAGGTGCCGAATGAAGTTCGCAGGCTATGACCACGGGGGTTGCGCCAAAGTGCCATGTGTCGGCACCAATCAGGCCAAATTTCAGAGTAATAGTAGCTGGACGATACACTTTGCAGTGATTGACTGCCCAGTTAACTGTTGTTAAGGCTTGCGTCAGGCTGCCGGGGGATTAAGCTGGCCGCCGTTTTTCGCTGATTGGAGTGCTTCATGTCCCGCCGTTTACCGGTAATTCTGCTGCTTGTTTTGCTGCCTTTATGGCTGGCCGCCAGTTATGGCGCGCGGTATGGCTTCATGGAGGATGCGCAATGGGTCGGCCTCTGCGCGGACGAGGCGAGCCGCTGGGAATGCCTGGTCCGTTCGAACCTGGGCCTGATGATTCATTTCCAGGTGTTGGGTTGGGCGGCAGTGGCCGCCGCCGTGATCGGCTTCGTGTTGCCGGGGCGGGCAGGGTGGTGGTTGGCGGTGTTGGCGCTGGTGTTCGGGTTTCCGGCGTTGGCGTTGTACAACACGACGATGGCGGTGTTTGCGGTGGTGATTGCAGGGCTGCGTCTGGTCCGGGCGTCCCGCGGCGCCTGACAGTCAGTCTTCGCG